>CABRZJ010000179.1:0-1523 GCA_902475425.1 uncultured Collinsella sp. | reverse complement strand
GGTACGCACCGGCGGGCGGGTTGTTGGTGTAGTAGCCAAAGCCGCGAATGTCGGTGTTCTGGTACTTGTAGGGGCCAACGGCGTGCGTACAGGCGCGCTCGAGCACCGGGCCGCACAGCGAAGCGTAGGCGCCGGTATCAAAGTTGATCTCGCAATCAAGGCCGGTAAAGTTGCCCTCGGCGTCGCAACCCAGCGTAAAGGTACCGTCCATGGCATGGCGCTTAGGATGGAACGCAAGCGACTCAGCGCGCGTGAGCTTGCACTTCACAGGACGCTGGAACTTATATGCGGCGAGCGCGGCCAGGTGCTGGATGGACACGTCCTCCTTGCCGCCAAAGCCGCCACCCACGAGCATGGTCTCGACGACCACGCGCTCGGGCTCGTTATCCCAGCCAAACATATGGGCGCACTCTTTGCGCGTATCGTAAGCGCCCTGGTCGGTCGACTGCACCTTGACGCCGTTCTTGTACGGGAAGGCCACGGCGCACTCGGGCTCCAAGAAGGCATGCTCGGTAAAGGGCGTGGTAAAGCGCTGCGTCACGGTAAACGCGCTCTCGGCCAGCGCCTTAGCGGCGTCGCCGCGCGTCACATGGCGGCTCTGGCACACGTTGTCCTTGAGCTCCACCGTGTTGCCAAAGGCAAAGAAGCTGTCGTGCAGGCGCGGGGCGTCGGCAGCCCTGGCCTCGACAATGTTACGCACGGGCTCCAGCGGCTCGTAATCGATCTTTACGAGCTTCTTGGCCTTCTCGAGCGTCGCCTCGTCCTCGGCAACCACCAGCACGATGGCGTCGCCCACGCAGCGGGTGATATCGCCCTGGGCGATCATGACGTCCCAGTCCTGGATAAGGTGGCCGACCTGGTTGACCGGCACGTCCTCGGCGCGCAGGATCCCCACCACGCCGGGCAGGGCCTCGGCCTTGGAGGTATCGATGGAGAGCACGCGGGCGCGCGGATACTTGGAGCGCACGGCGCTGGCGTAGGTCAGACCCGGCTGATCGAGCTCGTCGATGTCGTCGGGATACTTGCCCTCGCCGAGCACCTTCTTGCGCACGTCGATACGGAAGGCGCGCTTGCCCACGCCGTAGTCATCGCCGCGCTCCAGATCCTCGTCGATCTGCTTTTCGCCACGGAGCACCGCAGCTGCCAGCGAGATGCCCTCGATAATCTTCTTGTAGCCGGTGCAACGGCAGACATTGCCGCGGATGGCGTACTTGATCTGCTCCTCGGTGGGCTCGGGGTCCTCGGCGATGAGCGCTGCACCCGCCATGACCATGCCGGGGATGCAAAAGCCGCACTGCACGGCGCCCACGGCGCCAAAGGCGTACACGAAGGCCTCGCGCACGTCCTCGGGCAGGCCCTCGACGGTCACGATGTTGCGACCGGCGGCAAGAGCAGTGGTCAGTACGCACGCCTTGACGGCCGCACCGTCCACGTGGATGGTGCAGGTACCGCACGCGCCCTCGGAGCAGCCGTCCTTGGCGGAGTGAATGTGCAGGTCGTCGCGCAGGTAGCGCAGCAGCGGT
>CABRZJ010000178.1:0-1542 GCA_902475425.1 uncultured Collinsella sp. | reverse complement strand
TTAACAGAGCGCTTACCGTGGCAGTACGCCGCGCATATGGGCGCGGGGCACACTAGTTCATGAGAAATAAGGTCTTTCTCGTGGAGGAAGTGGTCTTGTGAACGCTCGAGATATTGCTATTGCCGCCGTCGCATTGGTGCTTGGCTGCCTTGGTCCTACGGCCGCGCTCGTTGTGGGCATGCAGGGGTCTTGTGGGGCTGCCTCTATCGTGGTCAGTGCGTTGATCGCGGCCGCACTGCTGGGAAGTGCGGGTGTAGTCCTTTGTCGCGACGATGAGGACCAGGCGTCGGAGTCGCAGCTCTAACCGTCGGGACATCGACTACTGGTTATAGATGAAGATGAAAGCCGCCGTAAGGGGAGTGCTCCTTGTGGCGGCTTTGCTGTTGAGCCTGTTGACGTGGTGAGCCGGGCGCTACCAGCTTTTCTCGATATCGCGGATGCGCTGATAGAGCCAATCGTTTTGCGGCGCTTGGATATCGTGTTTGACGGCCAGGCGGCAAATGGTGCCCGCGAACTCCTCGACTTCGGTTTTTCGTTGTGCGATGCGGTCCTGCGCCATTGAGGGCATACCGGCGGGGTCGATTCCCTCGATGAGGTGCACCATCTGCGTCAGGTCTGCCTCGGTCAGCTCAATGCCCTCGGCGTTGGCGACCGCAAGCGTTTCGCGCATGGCAGAAACAAAGCAGCGACGCTGCTCGGAGCCCGGCTCCGTGGCGCTTCCGTAGGTCCCGCCGTAGGCCATGCACGTCTGGTTGATGCCGTCGTTGAGCATGAGTTTGGCCCACATGCGGTGCGTAACGTCGCTCTCGACGGTATGGGCGATGCCGCAGCGCGTGTAGAGCTCGTCGATGGCGGTGACGGTTGCGAGCTCAGTGCCGGCCGCCGCGCCAAAGCGGATTTCGCCCGCATTGGTAAAGGTGAGCTCTCCGTTGAGGAACACGGCGTCCATGCCCTGGCAAATACCAAGAACGGTATGCTCCCAGCCAAAGCGCTCGGCAATCTTCTGCTCGCTCGTAATGCCGTTACACAGCGAGGCGATGAGCGTATTGGGTCCCACGACGCGCTCCATAGTCTTGAGTGCTTGGTTGAGTCCAGTCGTCTTGACCGTGAGAATGACCAGATCGGCGGGCGTTGCCTCGCTGGCGCGGACGGACTTGAGCGCACAGGGCTTGCCATTGACGGTGAGCGCATCGCCCGCGTGACGCTCAAAACGGGCGTCATCCATAACGTATTCGACGGCGTCGTTACCGAGTGCCTGGGCGATCATACTGCCGTAGAGTAGCCCGACGCCGCCCTTGCCGATAAAGGTGACCTTGTTGATCTGCATGTGAATTATCTCCCCATATAAAAGGTGCCCGCGTAAGGGGCGCCTGATGGATTGTATGCCGCCAGCGCACCTTGTGCATGCAGGGTGGCGATTTTTAAATGAATGGACGCGTGGAGCTTACGCTGCGGGGCAGACCGCGAAAACGCGTGCGGGATATCCAACGCCATCGCGCACCTTGGGGAAGGTGCAGAAGATGACGGCGCCTGTGGCGGGAA
>CABRZJ010000177.1:0-1601 GCA_902475425.1 uncultured Collinsella sp. | reverse complement strand
ATGGGCATCTTTAAGAACGATGACAAGCAATCGAGCGCGTTTGGATTTGACGAGAAAAGCATGGCAGGCAAGGCCGTCAAGGCCGTGCGCTGGATTTACGCCATCACGGGCGTCTTGGCACTCGTCGCCGGCATCGCACTGCTGTTTGCGCCCGCCAAGTCCCTCGTCTTCCTGACGACCGTCCTGGGCTTCTACTTTGTGATCACGGCCGCGATCAGGCTGTTTACCGCTGTTTTCGAGCCGCTGTTGCCCACCGGCTGGCGCGTTACGAGCATCATCTCCAACCTGCTCATCATTCTGGGCGGCGTCATAATCCTGCGCAACCAGGCCTTCTCGACCGCGACGCTCACCACGCTTGTAGTGGTCGTCGCCGGCTTTGGCTGGATTGTTGAGGGCGTCATGTCGATTCTGGAATCCGAGCTTTCCGCCAACCGTGCCCTCGCCATCCTGAGCGGCGCACTCTCCATCATCGCGGGCATGTTCGTGTTTATCTATCCGCTGTGGTCGGCCAAGATGCTCGTCATCTTTAGCGGTGCCGCGCTGCTGGTGTTTGGCGTGGCGCTGATTATTCGCGCCATTCAATTTGGCAAACTGGTGCGTTAGATGCCAAAGACGCTTTTTATTGATGCCGACGCCTGCCCGGTCACACGCGAGTCGATTGACTGCGCGCGGAGGGCGGGCGTCGCCGTCGTTATCGCCGGCAACAGCACGCAAAACCTGGAGCGCCACATTCGCCGCGACGACCCGCGCGATGCCGAGCACGCGCGTCGGGGCTTTTGGGTCACGACGCTCGATGTGAGTGTGGGAGCCGATAGTGCCGACTTTGCCATTGTCGAGCGCCTGCAGGCTGGCGACGTGGTCGTGACACAAGACATAGGCCTGGCGAGCATGGTGCTCGGACGCGATGCCGCCGCCATTGGCGTGCGCGGGCGCGTCTACGATAAGGCGACCATCGACATGCAACTATTTATTCGCCACGAGGAAAAGAAGGTGCGCCGCGCCGGGGGACGCACCCGCGGTCCGGCAGCCTTCACCAGCGAGGACCGATCCCGCTTTAAACGCAACCTCACCGAGCTGCTACACTAACCAAGGCAGATTTTTGGGATATGCCCGGAAATCTGCCTTTTTGTTTTGAGCGGCGTGAACGCTCAGGATCCATGGCTCAACAAAAAACGGGCTTCAAAATGCCATGCGTCGCCGCATTGCGCCGGCGCCGAGCATGGCTATTTTGAAGCCCGTTTTGCTAGGCCTGCTTAGAGGCCGAAGGCGGAGAGGATGAGTCCCCAGCCGGCGCCGATGACGTACATCATGACCAGGAACACGGCATTTTCGCGAGCGCTGCGGTTGGTGCGGAACAGGACTAGGTAGCCCACGCCGGCGGAAATGAGCGTGCCGGCGAGCATCGGGGCCAGCTGCAGCGCACCTTCCAGGTACAGCTGCGTGATGACCACGCTGGCAGAGCAGTTGGGGATCAGACCGACAAGCGCCGAGCCCAGAACCGCAAGCGTCTCGTTGCCGCGCAGGAACTGCTCGATTGCGGACTCGCCAAAGGTCTCGAGGACGGCGACCAGAATCAGCGTCACCAGGAAAATGAATACCGA
>CABRZJ010000176.1:0-1602 GCA_902475425.1 uncultured Collinsella sp. | reverse complement strand
GCCGGGGCCCACGTGCGAGCCGATGGTGGGACCCACGGAGCCGCGAATGATCGTGACGTCGGCGCAACCCTCCTCCTTGCGGATGGCGGCTTCGAGCCAGTCACCATCCTTTTCGGCATCGGCCGTCATGATGGCGATGGGCATGGTGCGATCGGGCACGTAGTTCTCGCGGAACGACTTGAGGATGGACTTGAGCGCCTTCTTGCGGCCGCGGTTGACGCCGATCAGCGACAGCGAGCCGGCCAGGTCGTAGGAGAGCTCGGGCTTGACGTCGAGCTTTGCCGTGAGCTGCGCCGCCGCGGGAGGAATGCGGCCGCCGGCAGCCAGTGCGTCGAAGCTCTCGAGCGTAAAGTAGCCGTGCACGTAGGTCTTTGCCTCGTTTGCCCAATCGACCAGCTGCTTGGCGGTCAGTCCCGCCGAACGCTGGCGCACGGCCTCGAGCGCCAAGAGCGCACCGGTCGCGCAGGGCAGAGCGTTGTCGACCACGTAGAGCTCAAAGTTGGGATACTCGGCGCGCACGACATCTGCCGCCTGGCACGCGGAGTTGTAGCTCGACGACAGCGCCGAGGTAAAGCACAGGTAGACCGTGGGCGTGCCCTCTTTGGCGCACTCGGTAAAAAACTCGATATAGCGACCGAGCGACACAGCCGAGGTGGACACGCGGGCACCGGCGCGCATGCGGTCGTAGAACTCCTTAGGGCTCATGCTCGACCAGATGTCGTCTGTGCGCTCCTCGCCATCGATAATGAAAGGGAAACCCAGGATATCGACATCGAGGTTCGCGGCGACCTCGGGGCTAAAGTCGCAGCAGGTATCGACGACGATGCGGCAACGGTTCGAATGACCGGCGGATGCGGCCTTGTCCATCAAAGCGACTCCTTACGTAAAAAGGCGGCCACCCGCATGGGATGGCCGCCAACCGTTAACTCATGCAAGTTAACGTATTTTACTCGTCAAGTGTTTCGATGCGGGGCTTGATGATGCCATATCCACCATTCTTACGGTGATACACCACATTGATGAGACCGGTCGTCGCGTTCTCGAACACGTAGAAGTCGTGGCCCAGCAAATCGGTCTGCACCAGCGCCTGCTCCTCGGTCATCGGGGTGACATCGATGACCTTCTCGCGGACGAGCAGGTCGTCGTCCTCCTCGGGCAGCAGCAGGTCGGCCAGATCCTCAACGCGCTCGACCGGCGCGACATCCGCGGCACTGGCACCACCCTGGCGGTTGTCCACGACCTTGGTCTTGAACTTGCGCAGCTGGCGGGTGACCTTATCGGCGGAGAGGTCGATGGCGGCGTACATATCTGCACCGTGCTCGGCAACGCGAATCACCGAACCGCGGGCACGAACCGTAACCTCGACGATTGCCGGGTTGGGGTTCGAGGGGTTCTTCTCATAGCGAAGTACAACGTCGACCGTCATGGGCTCGATATCGAAAACCTTGAGCGCCTCGCCGATCTTCTCATCCACATGCGCACGCAGAGCATCGGTTACCGTCGTCTTGCGTCCAGAAACCTTGATATCCATACGTGGCTCCAATCTGCCTCGGGGACTTACTGTACTGGCTATGTACCCATTGCCGTGCATTTAATCACGCG
>CABRZJ010000175.1:0-1612 GCA_902475425.1 uncultured Collinsella sp. | reverse complement strand
TCGTCAATGATGTCGCCCCCGGTATGGTCGTCGTGCGCGCAGTTCACATGAGCCGGATTGGCAGCGGTCCCCAGCACGGTACGGCGAATCGCCGCATGCGCGCGGGCATTACGACGAAGGCCGCGGATAGCCGCATCCACGATAAAGCCCGTGACCAGAGCGATCAGCGCCTTCGAGGCGAGCAGCATCGCCATGGTCTGCACGGGAACTTGCTCGGCGAGTAACAGCGGCAACATCTCGTCGGAGGTCGAGAGGAACACGGCGACCAGCGTGCCTAGCGTCACGACGCGGCCAGCGTACAGCGTTGCCGCCATGGCCGAAAAGCCGCACTGCGGCACCATGCCCAGCAGCGAGCCAACCACGGGGCCCGCGGCGCCGGCGCGCTTGATAGCGCCGTTGACGCGGTCGCCCGCAACGTGCTCAAGTGTCTCGAGGGCAAGATACGTCACCAACAAAAACGGCACCAGGGACAGCGTGTCCTTGCCGGCGTCGAGCAGAATATCAATCAGTAAATCCATGACGGATGGAACCTTTCGTGTCTTTCGGCAGCATTGTAAAAGTCCTAGCGGTCAACTAGGGTATTGTAGTGGTCCCGGGCGCGGTGCCAATAGTTGCCCATGGTAAACTATCATCTCGCCACAACTCAGTAACCTCGAGCCGCGCGACGCGGCCCGTCCAAGGAGCAGCATATGAACGTTTCGCAAGCACTCGAATACGAGCGCCAGCCGTTTATCCCCATGTTTATCTACGGCGACCACGGCGCCATGGAGTCCGAGCGCCAGAAGGGCGAGGAGGCCCTCAAGGTGCTCGAGACTGAGTACTTTACCGCCGAGGGCGACCCCGGCTTCGACTTTGCCACCGTGCGCGACCTGGCCGACCGCAACCGCGACCTGTGCGACCAGATTGGCGAGGCGCGCCTACGCAACGTGACGCCCGCGACGCTCTCGCGCGGCCTGTCCGACGCCGACACCTGCGCCGCCATCGGCAAGATGCAAAAGCGCACCGCCGCGTCCGTTATGCGCGAGATCCGCGGTGACCGCGATGCGCTCGGCGTGGCCTATGCCCGCAAGCCCATCCAGGGCACGGTGCTCGGCATCGACATCGAGACCACCGGTCGCGCGCCCGAGCGCGGCTACATCATCAACGTGGGCTGGGAGATCATGGATCTTACCAGCGATGCCGTGCCGCATGACGCCGAGGCACACTACTGCGGCCTGCCCGACATCTACCGCGGCGAGGATGTGCCGCTATCGAACATCCATCACATCACCTGGGACGACATCGACGGCAAAAAGCCGTTCCGCGAGAACAAGGAGCTACAGAAGCAGCTGCTCAAGCTCATGAAGAAGTATCCCTATATGGCACATAACGCCGCCTTCGAGGACAGCTGGTTCAAAATTCATCTGGACGGTTACGCCGAGGCACGCCGCGCAGGCAAGATCATCGTCATCGACTCGCGCCAGATCTGCCGCAGCCTGGACGCCGACGTGCGCTCGCTCCCCCGCGAGTCCGCGCCCGCTGCGCTCGAGAACTGGGCGCGCCGCCGTGGCACCCTCGCCGCCGACGCCAACGAGCAGCACCTGGGCCTCGACGACACCGACCTCATGCTCCG
>CABRZJ010000174.1:0-1616 GCA_902475425.1 uncultured Collinsella sp. | reverse complement strand
GTTGGTGGGCACCAGGGTGACGGCGCGCATGAGTGAGGCAGCCGTGGCATCGCGCAACTCGACGCCGCCGATGCGAACGCTGCCACGGTAGGCACCCTTGCGGCCCGCGATAATCCCCGCGAGCGTGGACTTGCCGCCGCCGCTTTCGCCCACGAGTGCCACGAGCGAGCCGTGTGCAATGGTCGCGCTGACGCTGTCCAGCACCGTGCGGTCGCCGTATGCATAGCTCACGCCCGCGAGTTCGATATCGCCGCGACCGTCAAGCTCAACATCGCCGCGCTCGGCCTCGGGCGTATCCAAAATGCCAAACATGCGGCGCGAGGCGGCCATGCCGTTCATGGCCGTGTGGAACAGCGATCCCAGGCGGCGCATGGGCAAAAAGAACTCCTGCGACAGAAAGACGATGAGGAAGGCCGCCTCAAAGCCAATCTTGCCCGTGGCGAGCTGCAGCGCGGCTACGATAATGCCGAGCGCGGCGCCCATATAGACGACCAGGTCCATAACGCAAATGGAGCGCAGCTGCATCACCAGCAGGCGCATGGTCGCTGTGCGGAAACGCTCGGACTCGGCGTTGATGCGCTCGTGCCAGCTGCGATCGGCCTGGTAGACCTTAAGGGTGGTGAGACCCTGCACGGCCTCCAGGAACATGCCGCCCAGATCGACATAGCTGCTCCAGTACTCGGCACCGATCTTTTTGGCGTTGCGCATGACCATCATAATGGAGACGGGGATGACCGGAACGCAGGCGAGCAGCAGCGCGGCGGGAAGACCCGCCTGGCCCACGAGCAGTACAAACAGCGTGATGGGTGCCAAGCCGGCAAAGAAGAGCTGCGGCAGGTAACCGCCAAAGTACACCTGGAGTTGCGTGGCGCCCTCGACGCTGGTCTGGACGGCCTCGGCGGTGGGGACGGTCTCGGTGTAGGAGGGGCCGAGTGCGGTGAGCTTGTCGTAGACGAGCGAGCGCACGCGGCGGACGGCCTCGAATGCGGCCTTGTCGCCGGCGCGTTGGGCCAGGTAGATGGAGGCGGCGCGCACGATGATGGCGGCGGCGAGCGGCAAGGCCGCCTGTGCGAGGGCATCGACAGCGAGCGCGGCGGAAAGGCCGTCCGTGACGATGCCGTCCAAGATGCGCGCAAGCATCCACATCACCGTGATGTTTGCCATGAGCGCGATCCACTTAAACAGGACGCTTGCCATAATGTAGGGCGTTGCCTGTGGAACCAGGGAGAAGAGCCGCTTCTCGAACATGAAACCTCCTATGCCGTAACGGTGCCGGGCGGGGTTCTCGGCAGCCGCTTAGTTAGCCAAATGCAACTAGAGTAACATCGGGCAGCGGGTAAGTATGCCGAGGGTAATTTTTTAGCCGATGAACTGCGTAGAAAGTTCAAAATTGTTGAGTGCGGCGAACTTTGTGGTGGACGGAGTGCGGGCGCAATTCTGATCGTGTGCGGCCCCGCTCCAAAACGTGTACGTCAGCCTCCAAAAGCTGCAAAAAATGACATGTTTGGAGGCTGACGTACATGTTTGGATGGGGGCGAGGGCGGCGACGGACGAAAGTCACGCCTGTGCCACGTCCGATGTGCTAGCGTTTGGATGAACAAAACGAGCCCGCGCGG
>CABRZJ010000173.1:0-1622 GCA_902475425.1 uncultured Collinsella sp. | reverse complement strand
GCGGCCTCGACGCCGCACTGGGTCGCAAAGATGCGGTCCTGGGCGTCGGGCTGGCCGCCGCGCTGCGTGTGGCCGGGGATGGCGACGCGGGTCTCGCGACCGGTCTTGGCCTCGATCTCCTTGGCGATGTCGTAGACGATCGACGGGCTCGTGCGCTCGGCGAGCTTCTTCTTGTACTCCTTCTTGGACAGCGCCGCGTCCTCCTTGGAGATAGCGCCCTCGGCGACGGCCACGATGGTAAAGCGGCTGCCGGTCTCCATGCGATGCTCGATGGTCTTGATGACTTGGTCCATGTCGTAGGGGATCTCGGGAATCAGGATGACGTCCGCGCCGCCCGCGACGCCGGCGTACAGCGGGATCCAGCCAACCTTGTGCCCCATGATCTCGATAACGAACACGCGGCCGTGACTCGAGGCGGTGGTGTGGATGTCGTCGATGCACTTGGTGGCGACGTCGATGGCGCTCGTAAAGCCAAACGTCATCTCGGTGCCCCAGGTGTCGTTATCGATGGTCTTGGGCAGGGCGATAACGTTGAGGCCCTCTTCGCGCAGGCGGTTGGCGGTCTTGGTGGAGCCGTTGCCGCCCAGCATAAACAGGCAGTCGAGCTGCAGCTTGTGATAGGTGTGGACCATCGCCGGTACCTTCTCGACGCCGTCGGCCTCGGGAATGTCCAGGCGCTTGAACGGCGTGCGGCTCGTGCCCAGAATAGTGCCGCCACGGGTAAGGATGCCGCTAAAATCGGCGGGCGTCATGACGCGGAACCGGCTGTAGATAAGGCCCTGGTAGCCGTCCTCAAAACCATAGATCTCGATAGGCTCTTCGCTATTGGTCATGAGCGTTTTGACGATGCCGCGCATGGTGGCGTTGAGCGCCTGGCAGTCGCCGCCACTAGTAAGAAGACCGATCCTAAGCATGGTGAATCCTTCCGGGCAAGTTATAACATGCGCATAAGTTTACCCCCGCACACTGTTGATGCGGGGGTAAAACGTGTTAGCTCAAATGTATAGAAATGTAAGCAACGTCAGGCGAGCGTAAGGACGACGGTGCCAGCTCCTTACAGCGCGAAGGCGTCGACGTCGCCCCAGTGGCGGCGCAGCGTGATGGCGGCAGCGGGCTCGGTGTTGTCGAAGACGACCGACCATTGCGTGTTGCTGGTGATGTCTTCCGGATTGGGTTCTTGCGCCGCAGCGCGTAGGGCCTTCCAAGCGACTGCCTCGTCCTGGGCACCGACATGGGCGTCAAGGACATTGGCGATTGCGACGGCGCGCTCTTTACCATGGCCCAGCTCGCCATTCTTTTGATTGGGCAGCACTTCGTCGCCATAGCAGGCATAGAAGTTCGTAACCTGGCGTACAGGAGTCGCTTTGAAAGCACGGTCCGGATCGCGCGGATCCCACTCTACTACGCGCGCGTCACCGGCGGCGTCGTTGATAAAGAAGTGGTAATCGCGTCCTGCCATGGCGTGCATGTCGTAGGCGGAAAGCAGGTCGACAGCTTCTTGCGTGGTGGCGGCACGGTCGAGCACCAGACGGATGGCGAGCGAGGTATTGATGACGGGGCGTTGCGTGTCCTGGTCACAGGGCTTGGAATCCAGGGTGAGTACGGCAACGGACACGCCGCAT
>CABRZJ010000172.1:0-1666 GCA_902475425.1 uncultured Collinsella sp. | reverse complement strand
CGGGAATCCGGGGGCGGGACGGGGACTTCTCTCCGGAACGTCCTCGGACATGCAAAGAGGCTCCGCATCGCGCTTCGCGCTGCGGAGCCTCTTTGCGTCCTGCGGAATGTTCCGGAGAGAAGCCCCGTCACGCCCCCGGATTCCCTGCGTTTACGGCCTTGAGGTCGGCGTGGGCGGAGGTCGTGGCTGATAGGGATACGTGTCCCGGTTGCTGTTTCGCGCTTTGCGCGAAAGGCGCACCACTTTGGGGTGAGTGAGAGATGTGGTTGTTGCGGCAACTGATCCCCGCCACAAATTACCCTTGGCATACTTGCGCGAACGATTGCTCGTGCTACACTTGCAATTGCTGTTTCAGGGCGGGGTGAAATTCCCCACTGGCGGTAAATCGGGCGGTGCTAAAGGGGCGCCGTGGCGCGGGCGAGGTGCCTGCGGCCGAGCCGATGAGTCCGCGACCCGTGTGTGCGTTGGTTCGCATGCCGGCTGAACTGGTGAGATCCCAGTACCAACGGTTAGAGTCCGGATGAAAGAGGCAGGTGATCTTATGTCTGAACAGTCGCAGCATATCCATTTTGAGAACACGAATAGGTGGAGCACCAAACAGCTCGTTACCATGGCGCTGATGTGCGCCTTGGGCGCCCTGTTTATGTATGTGCAGCTGCCCATTCTTCCCTCGGCGCCGTTTTTGACGTATGACCCGTCGCTGGTGCCGGCGATGGTGTGCGGGTTTGCGTATGGTCCTGGTGCCGGCACTGCTGTTGCCGCCATGGCGATCGTTATCCATGCGCTCACCACGGGTGACTGGGTCGGCGCGCTTATGAACCTGGTTGCCACGCTGGGCTACATTCTGCCCGCGGCTATCGTCTACCAGAAGATGCATACCTATAAGGGTGCCGTGATTGGCCTAGTGTTCGGTGTCATTGCCGCTACGGCGCTGTCTATGGTCGCTAACCTTACCATTGGCGTATGGTTCTGGTATGGCTCGGTCGATGTGATCGCCCCGCTCATGATTCCTGCCGTGCTGCCGTTCAACCTTATCAAGACCGTGCTTAACTCGGTGTTGACGCTAGCGGTGTATAAAGCAGTTTCAAACCTCATCACGCCTAAAAAGGACCAGGTCAAAGGCCGCGCATGATTGAGTGTCGGGGCGTTTCCTTTAGCTATGACGGTGCTGCACCGGCGCTCGATGGCATCGATCTGAATATCGAGGATGGCGAGTTTTTCTGCATCCTCGGCGGAAACGGGTCGGGCAAGTCGACGTTCGCCAAGCATTTGAACGCGCTGCTGCAGCCCGATACGGGCACGGTGCGCGTCAACGGCATGGACGCGTCCAATCCCGAGCTGGTCTACGACATCCGCTCGACCGCGGGCATGGTGTTCCAGAATCCCGACGATCAGCTGGTGGCAACGCTTGTCGAGGACGATGTTGCGTTTGGTCCCGAGAACTTAGGGGTCGAATCGGCCCAGATCGTGCGGCGCGTGCGCGAGGCGCTGAAGGCCGTGGGTCTGGTGGGCTTTGAGCGCCACGAGACCCACGCTCTCTCGGGCGGACAAAAGCAGCGCGTGGCGCTTGCCGGTGTACTCGCCATGGAGCCGCGCGTGCTCATTTTGGACGAGGCGTCCTCGATGCTCGATCCGCGCGGGCGCAAGGGTCTTATGAAGGCCTGTC
>CABRZJ010000171.1:0-1666 GCA_902475425.1 uncultured Collinsella sp. | reverse complement strand
AACAACCCCGAGGTGCACCTCATCTGCCTGCTCGTCGACGAGCGCCCCGAAGAGGTCACCGATATGCAGCGTTCCATCAAGGGCGAGGTTGTGGCGTCGACCTTCGATATGCCCGCCGACAACCACACTCGCGTGGCAGAGCTCGTCATCGAGCGCGCCAAGCGCATCGTGGAACTGGGCGGCGATGTTGTAGTTGTGCTCGACTCCATCACGCGTCTTGCCCGCGCCTACAACTTGGCGGCGCCCGCCTCAGGCCGCATCCTTTCGGGCGGCGTTGATTCGGCGGCACTGTATCCGCCCAAGCGTTTTCTGGGTGCAGCCCGCAATATCGAGAACGGTGGCTCGCTCACCATCCTGGCCTCCGCACTCATCGATACCGGTTCCAAGATGGACGAGGTCATCTTTGAGGAGTTCAAGGGTACCGGCAACATGGAGCTCAAGCTCGACCGCGACCTGGCCGATCGCCGCATTTTCCCGGCCATCGACCCTGTTGCCTCGGGTACGCGCAACGAGGACCTGCTGGTCGACGAGCAGATGCGCCCGTTTGTCTTTGGTCTGCGTCGCATCCTCGCCGGCATGAACAATACCGAGCGCGCGGCCGCATCGTTTATCAAGGGCCTCAAGGGCACCAACACCAACCAGGAGTTCCTGGTGCGTTCGGCCAAAAAGCATAGCGACTACGAGCAGACGTTCTAAGTCGTCAACCGCACGCGGCGTTATTGCCGGCGCGATGAAGGGTCGGGGCTTGCGCCTCGGCCCTTTTTATATCGCCACTCGGCGCCAGTTATCGACCATAAGACTGGCAAGCAGCAGGTTTCCCGTTTCAATCCGACATCGTCGCTTGCAATCGACAGGGCGGTTTCGCATAATAGCTTTTAAGCTTCGCGACGGAAAACGCAGATGAAACGAACCATATACCGTTGCTTTGGGGCATAGCCCCGCTTCATCTTCTCTCGCGCAGCCAACTGAATGATGCGATTTGGGTGCTGGAAGATGGGGAGAGCTCATGGCTTCTTCTGATGCAACACAACGAGCAGTCCTTGCCGGACTTTCGTGCGGGATCGGCCTGGCCGCCCCCGTGGTTATGTATGCCGCGACGCTGCCGTTTTCGTCGGTGAACGAGACGGTCGTGGCGGGTGCGGTTCCCTTCGCCGTGGGCGCGGTGGCGGGCGTGGGTATCTATGCCGCCTCGCTGGGCATCTCCGAGTACCGTGCGCAGCGTGAAGAGCGTCTGTTCCAGCCCGATGCCATGGGCGGTGCTGCCAATCTCAATCAACATCAAAGTGAGTTCAAGACCGCCTCGATTCCGGCTCAGCAGCAGGATGCGACTCATTACGCTGCGACTTCTGCTTCTCAGGCTCAGTCGGAGCAGTCTACCTCGGCATTCCTTTCCGGCCTGACTGGTGCGTTCCAGCGCCGTCATGCCGATGATGGTGTCCCTACCATCGCTCGAGCCGCAGATGCTATGGACGAGGCCGAGGCTTGGTCCATGATCGACAGTATGCTCGACGACGATTCGCCGGTGAGCTGCGACCCTGCACACTCGCGCGACGTCTATCAAGTCGCCATCGACGAGCTTACCAACGGCGGGCAGACCGGCTCCTTCAATCGCGACGACATCGCCGCCGCGGCGGCGCATTTGGAGGCGTGCGGCGTCCCGATGGAA
>CABRZJ010000170.1:0-1686 GCA_902475425.1 uncultured Collinsella sp. | reverse complement strand
CGTGCAAGCGCTTGAGCAAACCGAGGGCAATGTTATCCGAGCTTGCGAACACGGCAGTGGCGTCAGTTGTGAGCACTGCCTCCGAGGCCTCGTATGCGCTCGGAATGTAGTACTCGCTCTCAAACTCCAAACGCGCGTCGATCGGCAGGCCAACCTCGCGCAGCGCGCGCTCATAGCCGGCAAGTCGCTTGCGACCCGTATTGGAACGGCGGGCATTAACCAGGCAGGCAATACGGCGGTGGCCTTGCTCGATCAGATAGCGGGTGGCCATATAGCCGCCCATCTCGTGGTCGAACATCACTTTGTCGCACTCGAGCCCTTCAATGGCACGGTCGACCATTACGGCCGGGATGGGCAGGTGGCTGACTTCTTCGCGCAGGGCGCGGTCATCGGAGAACTCGTCACCCACCACCAGGAAGACGCCATCAACGCCGCGCGTCACCAGCTGGCGCAGCAGCTCCAGATCGTCATCGGCGCTTCCGCCCGAGCTGGTAATGAAGAGCGCATAGCCGTCCTCGCGGCAGCGCTTTTCCAGGCTACCGGCGAGCGAGGCAAAAAAGCGGCTCTCGATGTTAGGGACGATAAGGCCCAGCGTGCGCGACTCGCGCATGACCAGGCTGCGCGCGATCTGGTTGGGAACATAGTGGTTGCGCGCCGCGACCTCTTTGATGAGCTTGCGGTTTTCTTCCGAGATGCGACAGGGCCGATTATTGAGCACAAGCGAGACCGACGAGGGGGAAAGCCCCACCTCCTGGGCGATCTGCTTGAGGGTGACTTTGTTGGCCATCTCGCTCCTTCCGGGTTTACGCGCAATCTCTTGAAAGTATAGCGACTACCCCTCTACCTCGGTGATAAACACTTTACCAATCCGGTAGACGGCTGTTTTATCGCCGCCAGCGCACCAAATCCGTCCGGGTGGGGTATATTGCAATCGATTGATGACAACGACCACCAAAAGGCGGCTATTAGTATGCACGAAAACGATTTTTTTAACGAGGACCTGCTGTGCGCGCTTGCTGGCGTTGCCGGCGAGGACAACGTACTGATGAGCGAGCCCATGCGCGAGCACACCACGTTTAAGATCGGCGGCCCGGCCGACGTCTTTGTCACGCCCGATACCGAGCAGGGCCTCGTCGCCACGCTCGATACCTGCTATCGCTGCAATCTGCCCCTCACCATCGTGGGCAACGGCTCCGACCTACTCGTCGGCGACAAGGGCATCCGCGGCGTCGTCGTAGCGCTGGGCGAAGGTCTCTCCAACATCACCGTCGACGGCACGCACGTCACGGCGGCAGCCGGCGCGCTGCTTTCCGATGTCGCCGCGGCGGCAGCCGAGGCCGGCCTCACCGGCATGGAGCCCATCTCGGGCATCCCCGGATCGGTCGGCGGCGCCTGCTACATGAACGCCGGTGCCTACGGTGCCTGCATGGCCGATGTGCTGGAGTCCGTGCGCGTCTACAAACCCGCTCGCCAGCTCGACGACGGCACCCGCGGCAGCGGCAATATCATTGAGTTCGATGTCGATGAGCTCAACCTGGGCTATCGCAAGAGCCGCATTGCCGACGACGGCTTCATCGTGCTTTCGGCCACCTTCAATCTCGCTCCGGGCAACGCCGCGATGATCAAGGCCGACATGGACGACTACCGCCAGCGCCGCGAGGACAAGCAGCCGCTCGACATGCCGAG
>CABRZJ010000169.1:0-1759 GCA_902475425.1 uncultured Collinsella sp. | reverse complement strand
TCGTGGCCACCATGGTCGTGGGCATCATCGGCGCGTTCTTCGGCGTGCTGGCGTAAGGGCCCGGCTGCATAGATTTTCGTTGCAACCTGGAAAGGGGATGGAGCAGGCCTATGCCCTCCATCCCCTTTTTGTATAGAAGGAGTTCGTATGTTCGCGAAGGATCGCGAAGCAATGCGCCTGACGCCGGCAGAGGTCAGGCTGATTCTTATTGAGTCCCTGCAGTGGTGCGCCAACAACGCGGTCTACTTTTTGGGGCTTATCGGTGCGGCCACGTATGATCTGGCCGGCACGGCCTTTTTGGTTGCCGCCATTACGCTCGTGCGCAATCTTATGACGTCGGTGGGCAATATGGTGTCGGGCTCGGTCATCGATCGCTTTGGACCGCGCCGGACGTCGTTTGTGACGTGCGTGATTACGGCAGTGCTATCGCTTGGCGTGGGGTTAGCGCCGTTGTCTGTCCCCGGGCTTGTGTTTGCCGCGTGCGTCTTGGGACTTGCGGGCGGCTTTATCAACACCTGCACGCATGCGTTTCCGGGATACCTGGAGTCGACCACCGAGGGTCGTACCCGCGTGAACGGCCTCATGGTGTTCTACAGCAATATCGCCTATACCGCTGGCCCGCTGCTCGGCGGTGCCATCGTGAGCTGTTTTGCCACGCAATCGGTCTACCTGCTCATGGCGGGCATGATGGGTGTGGCGGCCGTGCTCTCCTTGGGCTGTCACGAGTGTGTTGCTCCCGCAAAAGGGGAGAAGCCGAAGGGCGGTATTCTGGGCGGCATGGCCGAGGGTGCGCGACTTACGTTTCGCGACCACGACTTGCGCCTCATCTTTATCTCGGGCTTTTTGGGTTTCTTTGCGTTTGGCGCGTTCGATTCGCTGGAGTCGTTGTTCTACCGTGATGTACTCAACGTGGATATCGTCTGGCTGGGCTGGTTGTCCTCGGTCGTGGGCCTCACTTCCTCGGTGGGTGCGTTCATCCTGACCAAGCTTTCTGCTCGCCATGTCAACCTGCGATTGCTGCTCGGCGCGCTCATGGCCGTGGGCATTGGGTCCATGGTGTACGTGGGCACCGATATGCTGGGGGTCGCGATTATCGGTCAGGCGATTAACGGTCTGGCCTGGGGGTTCCTGGAGCCGCTGCAGATGATCTTGATTCAGGAGCGTGCCGACATCAAATACCTGGGGCGCATTACCGGCTTTGTGCGTTTTGGCCTGATGAGCGCCGGCGTGGTGCCGCTGCTGGCGGCTCCGTTTTTGGCGGAGGCTTTGGGCGTCCAGACGGTACTGTTTGGAGCATCGACCATTATTGCGCTGGTAGGAACGCTGTTCTTTGTCACACAAGGGAGACGCCGGGGGCGTTAGCTATATATCAAATTATAATTTGATACCACTCACCAGAGAATTTCGACCGTTCACCGAGGATTGGAACAGATTGAAAAGTGGTATTAAAAACACGTTGGGTGTATGTCTATAATTGGTATCGAAAAGAAACGCGATGTATAGATTCGCGTGCTGGACAGAAAGGAAAAGCCATGAAGGAAACCGAGAAGATCGAGATCATGCACTTTAGCCAGGAGGGCTACGTCGAGGACGGCAAGAACGTCTATGAGACCGGCAAGAAGATGATTGAGCTCGCCGACAAGGTCGCCGACGAGGGCTACGACGCCGTGTTCCTGATGGGCGTCGGCGGCACCTGGGACGAGCTCATGCAGCTCGAGTACCTCATGAACAAGTTCGGCGACCGCGACCTCGAGGTCTA
>CABRZJ010000168.1:0-1810 GCA_902475425.1 uncultured Collinsella sp. | reverse complement strand
TAAGTACGCGAGGAGGGTTGGAGCCGGAAGGTCGGGTGCCTGGGCAAGCCGCAGCGCTAAAAGTCCAGCCTCACAGGGATGCCCTGCGATGCCATATACTCCTTCACCTGGTGAATGCTGAAGGTTCCAAAGTGAAAGACGCTTGCCGCCAGCACGGCGTCGGCCTCACCCTCGATCACGCCCTCGGCAAAATGCTCGAGCGCACCCACGCCACCGCTCGCGATGACGGGAATCGGCACCGCGCGCGCCACGGCGCGAGTGAGCGCCAGGTCAAAGCCGGCCTTGGTGCCGTCGCGGTCCATGCTGGTGAGCAAAATCTCGCCGGCGCCGCGACGAGCCGCCTCCTCGGCCCACGCCACCGCATCGATGCCCGTAGCGTTGCGGCCGCCTGCGGTAAAGACCTCCCACTTGTCGGCACCGGATGCGCCAGGCAAGCCGACGTGCTTGGCATCGATCGCCACGACCACGGCCTGGCTGCCAAACGCCGCGGCAGCCTGGCTAATCAGCGACGGGTCGCGCACGGCGGCAGAGTTGAGCGACACCTTGTCAGCACCGGCTGCAACCATGGTGCGCATGCCCGCCAGGTCGCGAAAGCCGCCGCCCACGGTATAGGGAATAGCGAGCTCCTCGGCCGCGTGTGCCGCCATCTCGATGGTCGTCGCGCGGTTGTCGCTCGTGGCGGTAATGTCCAGGAAGACGACCTCGTCCGCACCCTCGCGGTCGTAGGCGCGGGCCAGCTCCACCGGGTCGCCCGCATCGCGCAGGCTCACAAAGTTGACGCCCTTGACCACGCGGCCGTCCTTGACGTCTAGGCAGGGAATTACGCGTTTGGTAAGCATGGGCTACTCCTCCCCTCGGGCGGCGGCCAGCGCCTGGGCCAGCGTAAAGTTGCCTTCGTAGAGCGCACGGCCGGTAATGGCGCCTTCAATCGCGACCTCGCCCACCACGGCCAGCGCGCGGATGTCGTCGAGCGTCGAGATACCGCCCGAAGCCACGACGGGAAAGCCCGCGACCTTGGCAACATGGCGATACGCCGCCACATCGATGCCCGTCTGCATGCCATCGCGCGCGATGTCGGTATACACCAGATGCTTAAAGCCCAGCTCAGTGAGCTGCGCCACGGCGTCGTCGAGTGCCACGCCCGCGCCGTCACGCCAGCCGTTCACCTTGACCTGACCGTCGCGCGCGGCGATGTCTGCCACCAACAGCTCGCCAAAGCCGCGAGCCACCACCTCGGCAAATCCCGGCTCGGTCACGAGCACCGTTCCGAGTGCGATGCGACGCGCGCCGTAGCCGGCCAGCTCGTCGATCCGCGCGAGCGAGCGGACGCCGCCGCCCACGTCCACGGACAGACCGTCGACGCTGCAGATGGCCTTAATCGCTGCCGAGTTGGCAGCGCATGTGTCCTCGTCCTCGCCAAAGGCAGCGGACAGGTCGACGACGTGCACCCAGCTCGCACCCTGCTCGGCAAAGGAGCCGGCAACGGCCACGGGGTCGTCGGAATATACCTTGCAGCGGCTCCGGTCGCCGCGCTCCAGGCGCACGACCTTGCCGCCGATCAAATCGATTGCGGGAAACAGGATCATCTGCCGACCTCCTCGACGATGCTCACGAAGTTCTTAAGAATGCGCTGACCCAGCGCAGAAGATTTCTCGGGATGGAACTGGCAGCCCCACACGTTACCGTGGCGCACGATGCACGGGAAGCTCCGCGTGTAGTGTGTGCGCGCCAGCACATCGGCGGCATCGGCATCGTCTGCCACCGCGTAGCTGTGGGTGAAGTACATGTTTGCACCCTCGGCAAAACCGTC
>CABRZJ010000167.1:0-1892 GCA_902475425.1 uncultured Collinsella sp. | reverse complement strand
TTCGGCCGATGCATTCCTGGCGATTGAGTGCGTGGAGTCCGAGCGGATGGGGGATTGCCAGGCTGCCGTTGATCGTCTCGCCGAGTTGCTCGAGCGCTATCTGGGAGCGACGGTTGTCGTTAAGACGCTTGTGACCCGAGACAATCCCTGCGTGGAACTGTAACGACGCCTGCGGATCATGTTCGCCGGTCAAAACCACCACAAAGGTGCCTGTCCCCTTTGTGGTGGTTTTTATGTTGATGGGTTAACAATTGAGATATTTGGGTATGGGGGTTCGCGCATGCGGTTAAGATGTTTACCCGTAAGCATTATGCAAGCGAAAGGCGGTCGTCTCCCATGCAGCAGAACGACGAGACACGTTTCGAGGACTTTGTCGGACTGATCAGTGGGCTCTACAAGGAGATCCAGCGCATTAAGACATCCGAGGGCGCAAGGCTGGGCCTCAAGGGCTCCGACGTGATGTGCCTGTACTATCTTGAGCGCAGCAAGGACGGCCTGACTGGCGCTGACCTGGCTCGCATGGCAGGCGTGACCCGCGCCGCCGTCTCGCGTACGCTCGCGCATCTGGAGGAGGGCGGCTACGTCGAGGTCGATGATTCGGGCGATGCCGCCGTTAAGTATCGTGCTCCGGTGCGCCTGACCGCTCTGGGCGGCGAGAGCATGAGCGAGGCGGACCGCATCATTCGCGAGGTGCTCGATACCACCGGTAAGGCTATGGGTGTGGAGCAGCGCGAGCAGATGTATGCGTCGCTGCGTACGATTCTCAACACCCTGCGCGAGATCTAAGGCCGCCCAGGCATTTGCTTTCCATTAACAACTGCATAGTCCCGTTTGAGCGCGTATACCGTGCCGGGGCATTGCTGTCAAAATTCCCCGCGCGTGACCTGCGCAAGAAAGGATTCGCTATGTCCATTCGTATTATTACCGATTCCGCAAGCGATATGTCGCCGGCTGAGCACCCCGCTTTGCGTGTTCTGCCGCTGTCCGTTACCTTTGGTACCGATGTGTACATGGATGGCGTCGACATCGATCACCAGCGCTTTTACGAGATGCTCGTGGAGCGCGATGAGCTGCCCAAGACCGGTCAGGTCAACCCGTACGCGTTTTCACAGGCGATTGCCGAGACGCGTGAGGCCGGCGACGAGGCAGTGATTATTACCGTGGGCGCCAAGCTTTCGGGCACCAATCAGAGTGCCCGTACCGCACTTGCCGAGGCGCCGGGCGGCGACGTGTTCGTGGTAGACAGCAATAACGTCACCCTGGGCGAACGTGTCCTGGTCGAGTATGCGCTGCGCTTGGTGGACGAGGGCCGTAGTGCGGCCCAAATCGCGGCGGCCGTAGAGGCCGTCCGTGACCGCGTGGTCGTCATCGGCCTGCTCGAGACGCTGGAGTACTTGGTGCGCGGCGGTCGCCTGTCTGCCGCTGCGGGCGCTGTGGGCACGCTGCTCAACGTGAAGCCCGTAGTGGCCGCCGAGGACGGCCTGATTGTGCAGCTGGGCAAGGCTCGTGGCTCCAAGAACGGCCGTAACCTGCTCAACCAGAAGGTCGAAAAGGCGGGCGGCGTCGACTTTTCCATGCCGCTGGCACTGGGCTATACGGGCCTTTCGGACGCTGTGCTCAAGAAGTACATCGAGGACAGCGCCGCGCTGTGGGCTGGACACACCGAGAACGAGCTGCCCATCCACACCATTGGCGCCACCATCGGCACCCACGTGGGCCCCGGCGCCGTAGCCGTAGCCTTCTTTCGCCCCGCCAACTAGCTTTCCGGTCAAAACCACCACAAAGGGGACAGGCACCTTTGTGGTGGTTTATGCTTTTCAGGGTGGAAGGGAGCGATCGATGGCGTCTGAGGGCTTTTTTGAGCGGGTGTACGAGGTGGTCGAGCAGATTCC
>CABRZJ010000166.1:0-1920 GCA_902475425.1 uncultured Collinsella sp. | reverse complement strand
CGCCCAGGACGGGCACGTTGGCGTAGGAGCACAGCAGGAAGCCCAGGAAGTAGAAGGGCACGAGCTGCTTGGTGAGCACCAGGCGGCCGAGCATGGCGAAGCCCATGGCCGGCAGGATGTTGGCGGCCACGCCAAAGCCAGCAAGGACAAAGTCGGGGATAAAGTCGAGCACGCTCTGGATAGCGTCAGCACCCAGATAGAACGACAGCGAGCACAACAGGAACGCCATGATGATACCGGTGGAACCGATCAGGAAGTGCATAGCATAGACGCCCTTAAGGTTGCCCTGGGCAGAGAAAACATCGGCGCGGTCAACCAAAATCGGCAGGGCGGCGTTGAGAATGTTCTTGATGGCAAGGCACAGCGTGGCGATGGGCATAGCGAGCGCGATGGCTGCCTCGGTGCTCTGGCCCAGCTGGATAGCGAAGGCGCAGGCGAGCACGCCGCCGATCGTCTCATCAGGCGGCACGTAGGCGCCGATGGAGATCGAGCCCATGAACAGCAGCTCCAGACTCGCACCAATCGCGAGGCCGGACTGCAGGTCCCCCAGCACCAGGCCCACGAGCGGGCACAGGGCGATGGGGCGGAACGCATAGAGCGTACCGAGCTGGCAGTCGAACTTACCAAATGCGGCGATAAGTCCGATGAGGATTGCTTGGGTAAGCATATATCCCCCTTTCCTAATAGGACACTACGAAGAGCTCAGACTCTTCGAAATTGAACGCCTAGAGCACGCTGGCGCAGTCGACCTTGGGGTCATCGGCCAGGGGTCGAATCTCGACCTCGACGCCACGATCCAGCATCTCGCGCACATCGGCTTCCTCGGCCGCGGTCAGGAAGATCTGACGAGAGACCTGACGAGCATCGGGACGCTTCTCGTCCTTTGGCTTGGTGTTGCCCAGGTTGACCGACTTGATCTGCGGGCAGCCCTCAACAAGCTGCTTTGCCTCAGCAATAGTGGCGACACAGATGATCATCTTGTACTTGTCGGTCACGCCCGAGTTGATAGCTTCGATTGCATGCTCCATATCTTTGATGACGAGCTTGCAGCCGGCAGGCTTGCCCATCTTGAGCGTCGTCTTCCACACCGGGTCGTTAGCGACCTTATCGCCCACGCAGAAGATGCAGTTGGAGCCAAGGCCCTGAACCCAGGAAACTGCGACCTGGCCATGAAGCAGGCGATGGTCAACGCGAAGTAGCTGAATCATAATGTGACCCCCCAAAGGTCTTGTGCCGTCTTACGGCGTGTCAGTAGGTGCTGCGGATTAGAACTCTTCTTCCTCGTCGCCATCGACCAAAAGATCGTTGACAAACTTCACGCGCGTATCGTCCGCAGCGACGATGGCGCGAATCGTCTCCTCAACCGGCGCCGACTCGTCAGAGAACAGCAGCTGGATGAGGAGAGGAAGGTTCATGTTGGTAACGAGGTACGTGCGGGGACGCGTCTGGACGATCTTGGTGAACTCGTTGTTGACGCTGCCGCCAAAGAGGTCGGTGCAGACAACGACATCATCGTCAGCAGACATGCCTGCCAGCAGTTTTTGGGCCTCCTCGGCCACGTCCATGCGGCCATCGACGAACATCGAAAGATCGTGGACGTTGTCGCGAGCGCCCGAGAGCAGCTCGACGCTCTCCTTGATGCCGGTAGCGAAGTGCGCATGGCTGGCGATGATGTACTGTCTCATTCTGTGTTCCTCTCAATAGCCCGGCACGGTCCCACACCCGTTTTTTAGTAGTCAAACTGGTGATAGTAGCGACGATACTTGAGGTTGTGCTTGGTGACCGTCTCGTAGTAGCGAGCCAGGCGGTCGGTCACGAGCACCGTCAGAATCCACGGGGAGACGATGACGCGGAACTCGTCGTCTAGGCCGGGGATCGCGAACTCGGCGGTGTCGATGATGTTGATGTCGGTGTCGCCGG
>CABRZJ010000165.1:0-1920 GCA_902475425.1 uncultured Collinsella sp. | reverse complement strand
ACACGACCTGTTCGCCATGGGCCACACCTCCACATCGGTGAGCCTGGGCTGCGGCTTGGCGCACGCTCGTGACCTGGCGGGCGATGCGTACAACGTCATCACCATCATTGGCGACGGTTCGCTTTCGGGTGGTCTGGCGTTTGAGGGCTTTAACAATGCCGCCGAGCTCGACAGCAACCTGATCATCATCGTCAACGATAACGACCAGTCCATTGCCGAGAACCATGGCGGCCTGTATCGCAATCTGGCCGAGCTGCGCGCCAGTAACGGCACCTGTGAGCGCAACGTTTTCCGCGCGATGGGGCTCGACTACCGCTATCTGGACGCCGGTAACGATGTGTTGGCCCTGGTCGACGCGCTGCAGGAACTGCGCAATATCGATCATCCCATCGTGCTGCACGTCTCCACCGCCAAGGGCAAGGGCTTTGAGCCGGCCCAGAGCGACCCCGAGCGCTGGCACCACGTGGGTCCGTTTGACATGGCGACTGGGCGCAAGCTCTGCCCGGGCCATCCGAGCGAGCCTGCGCCGCGCACCTATGCCGACATTACGGGCGAGGCGCTCAGCGCCGCCATCGAGCACGATCCGCAGGTCGTGGGCATCACGGCCGCCACGCCCTACATCATGGGCTTTACACCCGAGCTTCGCGCCGCGGCAGGCAAGCAGTTTGTTGACGTGGGCATTGCCGAAGAGCACGCCGTGACCTTTGCCACCGCGCTTGCGCGCTCGGGCGCCAAGCCAGTCTTTGGTGTGTACGGCACGTTTTTGCAGCGCGCCTACGACGAGCTGTGGCACGACCTGTGCCTCAACGATGCCCCGGCGACGATCCTAGTGTTTGGCGCATCAATCTTTGGCACTACGTCCGAGACGCACCTTTCGTTCTTTGATATTTCCATGCTGGGCGGTCTTCCCAACATGCACTACTTGGCACCGGCCTGCATGGAGGAATATCTGTCCATGCTGAGCTGGTCGCTCGACCACCGCGAACATCCCGTAGCGATCCGTGTACCGGGCATTGGCCTGGTAAGCCGCCCCGACCTGGCGCCTGCCGAAAACACCGACTACAGCGCCGTTCGCTACAACGTGGTGCGCCAGGGCCGCGACGTGGCCGTGCTCGCACTTGGCGACTTCTTTGAGCTGGGCGAGCGCGTGGCAAATCGTTTGGCTGCCGAGTACGGCATCGAGGCCACGCTCGTCAACCCTCGCTTTGCAACCGAGCTTGACCGCGAGTTCCTCGACAGCCTTGCCGCCGAGCATCGCGTTGTCGTCACCCTCGAGGACGGCATCTTGGACGGCGGCTGGGGCGAACGCGCCGCGTGCTATCTGGCATGCACGCCGTTGCGCACGCGCACCTTCGGCATCGCCAAGGGCTTCCCCGACCGCTACGACCCCAACGAGTTGCTCGCTCAGAACGGCATGACGGTCGAGAACATGGCCGCCGAAGCCGTAAGGCTACTGAACGAGTAAAAAACCTCCGCAAGGGAAGCACCCCTGCGGAGGTTTTTGTTTTCACAGCTCAATTATCTCAATCTGTAACATCTAGGGCCCGAATTCCCGTCTAACTGTTACAGATCTAGATAAGACGTCTTAGTCCCAGACCTTTGTCTCAATCTGTAACAGATAGAGACCTTTTGGCCGTCCAGATGTTACAGATTGAGACATTCGAATTCCCCTGAAGAGAAAATCTCAATCTGTAACAGGTAGAACCCATTTCCTCGTCTAACTGTTACAGATTGAGACAAAGCAGCGAGGCAGGCCGCCACATCTGCAAGAACCACCACGAAGGTGCCTGTCCCTTTTTGGTAGATACAATAACCCATAAGGTAAGTATGTTTCTGAGTTATTTCGTGTTGACCCATTTGAGCGCGATAGGGTATAACTCTACTCAACCGCTAGGGATTTTATTGAGAAAGGTGTTCTAC
>CABRZJ010000164.1:0-2007 GCA_902475425.1 uncultured Collinsella sp. | reverse complement strand
CCTGTTTAAAGCCCCGTGACTTTAATTTAGGGACTATTCCACCGCAACTTATTGGGAGATTAGCTAGTCCTTGGGTGTCCAGGACCAGAAGAAGTTGATGAGGGCCACGCGCGAGGCGGTGCCGGTCTTTTTGTTGATCGAGGAAATGTGACGATAGAGCGTGGAGCGCGAAAGGAAGAGCGTTGTGGCGATGTCCTGAACGCTCTGGTCCGAAACGACCAAGACCTCAAGAATATCGCGCTCGCGCTCCGTAAGCCCAAAGGTGGCGACGAAGGCATCGAGGCGCTCATCGGACGTGAGCTCCGCTGCCTCCACGGGCTCAGGGTCGGAGCATGTGGGCGCAAGATCCCCACCAAGATCGTCGGTGGCAAGCGGCAGTCCGTCCCGCATCGCGGCATCATCGGCTCGTTGCCCCAACTGCCCCAGCAGCGTAATCGCAATGCCCGCAAACATCACGAGCGCCGCACCGACCGCAGCCAGCACATTTTGACTCGAGATAATCGCCACTGCCGGCGCCGTCACGAACATCGAGCACACGTTGTTGACGACGCGACCCATGCACGGCCAAAAATATGACCAGCGCGCATAGAGCGAGACGGCGGCATATTTTGTGGTAAAGAACACCACGAAAAAGCCCGAGCCCAGATAAAAGATGATCGTGGCAGCAAGCTCGTTGCCGCCATTGCCATCGACGATGAGCACAAAGAACGAAAGCGTGGACAGTATGGCGGCACATGTCATGCCGATATTCATATACGAGCGGCCGTGCAGGTCAAATAGTGCGCCAGCGACCAACGAGCTCACGACAAGCAGCAGGCGCGGCCAATCGCCCAAATCGACGGTTCCGACAGCATGCAGGGTCGTGAAGCCCGCGTTGAGAGCGGCGAATACGCTGGAAAGATACGCCGTCGCCACGGTCAGGCGAACTACGGCGCGACGGAATGCCGCCTTTGCCTCGGGATCGTCATGCCACTTGGCGCCATATTCCAGAGCATCTACCGAAAGCCCGGCAGCACTGGGTTCAAAGCTGGGATCGGACTCGTCGCGCAGCTTGGCGCGTCGGGCACCGTGGAGCAACGCCACCTGCGTGATCGCACAGACGACCAGAACAGCCTGCTGAGGAATGCCGACAGGCATCACCATGTGGTTGAGAACCTGCACCAGAACGCCCATGGCGTAAGAAAGTGCGGCGGCGCGCGCCAAGCAGGGCGTTCGCGCAAAGCGCCTCGCAAAATTTGCATGAGCAGTCGATCCGCAGTAGCCCAGCGCGCAGCACGCCACCAAACCGCCGGCAATTACCACCTCAACCTGAACCGCCATAATCAACAGCAGCAATGCCGCCACCAGCAAAACGCCCGTGACGTCACTCGTTGCGTCGATAGCATGGGGACGGCGATAGTACAGAATGGGACGCACAAAAAAGCCAATCACGCTCGCGCCGATGACAAGGCTCTCATAAATAACGACCTCGTTCGGAGACACGAACTCGGCCATGCGCACATCAAAAAGATACTCGCACGCCAAAAACGTGAAGAAGAACAGCGCCAGGCATATAATCTCCCGAATGCCCCGACGCAAATATGCGGTTATGTCTCCCATGCCCCTCATGGTTAACCCCCAGCCGCTCAATTGTCTGGAAATCTATTTTAATAAAGAACTAGTCTCAATATCGAAGCCAGGCTCGAAATGCTGCCAATTCGACCCCAGCCGTCCACATCACGCCGCGATTTTGAGCCGCATGGACCAGAAGGGACGCGCGCGATCTCTAGCTCGGCCAGGAGTGTCCCCAACTACCACTCATTTAAGTACGTCCCCAATGAGTGGCCGAAGAGTGTCCCCGGCGTCCAATCAAAAAATGGGCCATGTGTCCCAGTTGTGGAGACTCCTTGAGCCGTCTGGGTATCGCGAAGGATCGCGCACTCCCCCATCATCAAAAGTGACACACGCTACCAGTTGATGGGAGGCAGCCATGGGCTTCTTTGACAAGATGTTCGAGAAGAAAGAGTG
>CABRZJ010000163.1:0-2035 GCA_902475425.1 uncultured Collinsella sp. | reverse complement strand
AGCAGACATAGCCTCAACATCCAAGGGATAGCGATGCCACCACACGGCACCGCGGGACAACACGGGGCGCGCATCGCGATCGGCAATACGGTATGTATACGTACGGGAACGCGCGTCAAAGCGTGCAGAAAAGCCTTTACGGGCCCTGTAGACCTCGTTTATGGCGATATCTTTGGGCAGCAGGGCATCCATAGCCCGCAGCCACCTACGGCGCGTACACGCGAGCTCAGCGTCCGTTACGGGCACGCTGATGTACTGGGCCACGGCATGCACGCCGGCATCGGTACGACCCGCGCACGTCAGATCGATCGGACGGCGAAGCAGCGTCTCGATGGCTCGACGTAGCTCGCCCGCAACCGTCGTCTGTCCCGGCTGCTCGGCAAATCCGCTATACGACGAGCCATCATAGGCCACGCGAAATACGAGCGTGGCGTCAAGCTCGGAAATCGAATTGAAATCAGACGGCGCAGTCATGGGCGCTCCCAACAAACAAGTAAAGGTATCGCGACAAAAAAAGAGGGGTACGCGAACGTACCCCTCGAATATAGCCTATGCAGACGGAATGTCTACTCAGCGGTCTCCTCAGCAGGAGCCTCCTCGGCAGCGGTCTCCTCGGCAGCCTCGACCTTCTTGGGAGCAGCGGCCTTCTTGGGGGCCGGAGCAGCCTTCTTGGCCTTAGGCGTGCAAGGCTCGGTGACGAGCTCCATGATAACGATGGGAGCGTTGTCGCCCTTACGGTTACCGAGCTTCATGATGCGGGTGTAACCACCGTTGCGGTCCTGCCACATGCCCTGAGCAGCCTTGTCGAAAATCTCGGCAACGAGCTGCTTATCGCCGAGCTTGGCGATAGCCAGACGACGAGAGTGCAGGTCGCCCTTCTTGGCCCAAGTGATGATCGGGTCGACGACCGAACGCAGCGCCTTAGCACGGGTCTCGGTGGTCTTGATGCGGTCGTTCTCGAAGAGGGCCTTAGCAAGGCTCTTCTTCATGGCCTTGGTGTGGCTCGCATCGGTGCCGAGCTTCAGGCCCTTCTTAACGTTGTGACGCATGGTCTAGTTTCTCCTCAAATATGCGAAGCATTAAGCCTTCAGGCTCAGGCCCATGGACTCAAGCTTGTCCTTCACTTCCTCGATCGACTTAACACCGAAGTTACGGATGTTAAGCAGATCGTTCTCCGAGAACTCAACGAGCTGACGGACCGAGTGAATGCTGGCGCGCTTAAGGCAGTTGTAGGAACGGACGGAAAGGTCCAGATCCTCGATCTGCTTGTCCAGCTCGGCGTTGTCGTTGGTGACCTCGGGAGCGAAGATCGAAGCCTCCTCCTCGACCTCGGGGGTCTCGGCAAGGTTCATAAAGGCAGCCATATGCTGGTTGATGATATTGGCAGCCTGGACCACGGCGTCGCGCGGAGCGATGGAGCCGTTGGTCTCGATCTCGAGGACAAGGCGGTCGTAGTCGGTGTGCTGACCGACACGGCAAGCCTCAACGAGCTTGGCGCAACGGGACACCGGCGAGTACAGCGAGTCGACGTGGATCACACCGATGGGATCGTTGTCGCGCTTGTTAGCCTCGCCAGAGACATAGCCGCGGCCATAGCCGATGCGCATGCTCATGGTGAGATGGCCACCCTCGGTGAGCGTAGCGATGTGCTGCTCGGGGTTGACCAGCTCAAACTCGGACGGAATAAAGAAGTCCGCACCGGTGACCTCGCAGGGGCCGTCAACCGAGATGGTGGCGGTCGCCTCGTCGGTCGTGCCGAGAGCCCTGAAGACAAGACCCTTGACATTCAGGACGATGTCGGTGACATCCTCGACCATGTTAGGGATGGTCATGAACTCGTGCTGTGCACCATCGATCTGGATAGCCTCGACGGCGGCACCCTCGAGCGAGGACAGAAGAACGCGACGAAGGGAGTTGCCCAGCGTATCGCCGTAGCCACGCTCGAGCGGCTCGACGGAAACACGAGCAGACGTCTCGTTAATCTCTTCGACCTGAACCTGAGGCCTAATGAATTCTGACATGTATTACCTCCAGC
>CABRZJ010000162.1:0-2085 GCA_902475425.1 uncultured Collinsella sp. | reverse complement strand
GTGTCGGGGCGTTTCCTTTAGCTATGACGGTGCCGTACCGGCACTCGACGGTGTCGATCTGAACATCGAGGACGGGGAGTTTTTCTGCATCCTCGGTGGCAATGGGTCGGGCAAGTCGACGTTTGCCAAGCATCTGAATGCGCTGCTGCAGCCCGATGCGGGCACGGTACGTATCAACGGTATGGATGCGTCCGATCCCGAGCTGGTCTACGACATTCGTTCGACCGCAGGTATGGTGTTCCAGAATCCCGACGACCAGCTGGTGGCAACGCTTGTCGAAGATGACGTTGCGTTTGGTCCCGAAAACCTTGGTGTGACATCGGCGCAAATTGCGCAGCGCGTACGTGAGGCGCTGAAGGGCGTGGGCCTGGTGGGCTTTGAGCGCCACGAGACCCATGCGCTTTCGGGTGGTCAAAAGCAGCGCGTGGCGCTTGCCGGCGTGCTCGCCATGGAACCGCGCGTGCTCATATTGGACGAGGCTTCCTCGATGCTCGATCCGCGCGGACGCAAGGGCCTTATGAAAGCGTGCCGCGCACTCCACGATCGCGGCATGACCATCGTGATGATTACGCACTTTATGGAAGAGGCCGCCGAGGCAGATCGCATCGCGGTGTTTCAGGCGGGACGAGTTGCCATGTTGGGCACGCCCGAGGAGATTCTGACGCGGGCAGATGAGCTCGCGGAGCTCAACCTAGATATGCCGGCGTCGTGCCGTTTGGGCATGGCGCTTCGTGCGAAGGGCGTGCCCGTTCACGCGCAGGTGCGCGAGGTGGATATGGTCGCCGAGGTTGCGCAGACTTATGCCGAGCGAAGTGGGGCAGACATCGCGGGGCAGTCTTCCGTATCCCAGTTGGAAATCGCTGACGGCACTGTTCCGGTAGACAACGAGGACAACGCGTCGGAGCCCGTCATCGAGCTAGCCCGTGTTTCGTACAGTTATTCGCTCAGTCCGCGCGAGCGCCGCCGCTGGCATAAGCGCTCGGCCACTGCGGGCAAATCGAACAAACAGGCTCTCTGGGGAAACGACCCCAGCAGCCCGTGGGCACTGCGTGATGTATCGCTGACGGTGCGTCGCGGCGAGTTCCTGGGTTTGGCAGGTCATACCGGTTCGGGTAAGTCGACGCTGGTCCAGCATCTCAACGGTTTGATTCGTCCCCAGGAGGGAAGCGTTTGCGCGCTGGGGCTCGACCTATCAAACAAGAAAGACGCCGCCGCTGTTAAGGCCAAGGTCGGCGTGGTGTTTCAGTATCCTGAGCGTCAGCTGTTTGCCGAAACCGTGGCGCAGGACGTGGCGTTTGGTCCGCACAACCTTGGCTTGCCGCAAGATGAAGTCGACCGTCGTGTCGAGTCATCGCTCTCACGCGTGGGCCTCGACCTTTCCACGGTCGGCGACAAGAGTCCCTTTGAGCTTTCGGGCGGTCAGCAGCGCCGCGTGGCATTCGCCGGCGTGCTCGCCATGGAGCCCGAAGTCCTGGTGCTCGATGAGCCCATGGCGGGGCTCGATCCGGCTGCGCGCAGGGATTTCCTTGAGCTTATCGATCGACTTCACCGCGATGGCCTGACCGTTGTCATGGTTTCGCACAGCATGGATGACCTGGCCAATTGCTGCGACCGTATCGTTGTAATGAACGAAGGTGCGGTGTTTGCCGAGGGCACGCCCGCTCAGGTTTTTGCGCATGCGGATGAGCTTAAATCAATCGGCTTGGGCGTTCCCGCTGCCCAGCGTATGGCGCTGGCACTTGCGAAGGCAGGCGTGCCGCTGCGTCGCGGCGGGCTCTATACGGTTGAGTCGCTGGCAGACGAGTTGGTGGACCTGCTAATCGGTCGCTCGGGCGGTCCTTCTAACGTCGCGGACATTGCTAAATCCAAGACGATCGCGCGAGAGGAGGGCTGCTAATGGAGGCGTTTTCGTTTGGCAGCTACTATCCCGGCGATAGTGCAATTCACCGCCTGGACCCGCGAACCAAGCTGCTCTTGGGCTTTGTGTTTCTGATCACGACGCTCACGGTCAGCAGCTTCCGCGGACTGGTCCCGGTCGCAATCTTCGTTGTCCTGATCTATACCGTGTCCCGGGTGCCGTTGCGC
>CABRZJ010000161.1:0-2102 GCA_902475425.1 uncultured Collinsella sp. | reverse complement strand
GCCGTCACCTGCGACCTGCGCAGCCAGGGCTTGTTCGATGAGCTGCTCGATGCCGTTGCCGCGCTCGAGGAGCGCGAGATGAGCTGTGACATCGTGTTTCTCGAGGCCTCTGACGAGGTGCTGATCCGTCGTTATAGCGAAAACCGCCGCCGCCATCCCATTGCCAAGCCGGGGGAGACTACGGCCGATGCGATTCAGCGCGAGCGCCTGCAGCTGCAGGGCGTTCGCGACCGAGCTGACATGATTATCGATACGAGCCGCTTGCGCACCTCTGCCCTGCGCAACAAATTGCGCATGGCGTTCTCCGAGTTGTCCGACCAGCAGCTCATGGACGTTCACGTGTTCTCGTTTGGCTTTAAGCACGGTATGCCCGTCGAGGCGGACATTATGATCGACGTTCGCTTCCTGCCCAATCCGTTCTACGATCCCGAGATGCGCACGATGACCGGTCTCGATAAGAAGGTCTCCGACTTTGTTCTGGACCATCCCAAGACCCAGGAGTTCTGGAAGGCCTGGACGCAGCTGCTTGATACGGTCATGCCCGGCTATATCGCGGAGGGCAAGCCACAGCTTTCTATTGCTATCGGTTGTACGGGCGGTCAACACCGCAGCGTTGCCATCGCCGAGGCCACGGCACGTTATTTGGAAGGCGCCCAATATCACGTGAGCATTTCTCATCGCGACCTTTCGCGCGCCAACACGAAAGCATAGGCCTGCATGTCGTTTACCGCCGAGGTGCGTGACGAGCTCGCGCGCTGCGAACCCGAATGTGAATACTGCGATTTGTCGACGCTTGCCGCCCTGACGCGTGTGAGCGGTACACTTTCGCTGGCCGGCTCCGGGCGGTATCGTTTGACGGTCGCGACCGAGACGGGTGCCGTCGCGCGCACGATGATCACACTGACGCATCGCATCCTTAAGCTCAAAACGGAATTTACCGTTCGCAAATCGGTCTTGCATAAGGTCCGTAACTATCTCATTACCCTGCCCGATCAGCCCGACCTGGACAAGGCTCTGGTGCTGCTGGGCATTCTCGACCGCAGGGGAGGGCTCGTCGCTGGTGTTCCCCGGCACATCGTTGCCCGTCCCTGCTGCAGGCTTGCCTACATCCGCGGCGCGCTCATCGCCGGCGGTTTCGTGGCCGATCCACGCGGCGATTTTCATTTGGAGATTGCGGTGCAGGGCGAGCAGTATGCCCGGGGGCTTTGCGATCTATTGGAGCAGATTGGGGTCCATGCGCGCGTTAACGCGCGGCGCGGATCCTTTGCCGTCTACATTAAGAGCGCCGAGGAGATCGAGCAGCTTCTAAAGCTGGTCGGCGCCAAGCGCAGCGTTGCCGAGATCGAGGAAGCGCGCGCGGTCAAATTGGTTAAGAACGACGTAAACCGTCGCGTGAATGCCGAGCTGGCCAATCAGACCAGAAGTGCGGGTGCCGCCCAGCATCAGCTTGCGTTGATCGATGAGCTCGAACAGCGGGGTTTGCGCGACACGCTTCCGGACGCCTTGGCGGTCTTTTGCGACCTGCGCGAGCGCTATCCTGATCTGTCACTGCGCGATCTGGGGGAGATGGCTGACCCTCCCTTGTCGAAGTCGGCCCTCTACCATCGAGTTTTGAGGCTTGAAAAGCTCATTGAAGCAAACAGGTAGTTGAGCGAAACTGCTTATATAGGGATTGAACTGCTGTTTTACTCTTTAAAACGTTTTAACGTAAATTTGATTTTCAATTTCGAGCATTCTCGTGAAATTCAAGTCAAAAAAAAGGTATATTAGGCGAGTGGTTAGTTTGTGGGCCTCAACGGCGGGCGCTGTAGCTCGCGGGGGCCTTACGAAAGGAGACACAATGGCAGTAAAGGTTGCTATTAACGGCTTCGGTCGCATCGGTCGTCTGGCTTTCCGTCAGATGTTCGGTCATGAGGGCTCCGAGATCGTCGCTATCAACGACCTCACCTCTCCCGATATGCTCGCTTACCTGCTGAAGTACGACTCCACGCAGGGCAACTACGCTCGCGATCACGAGGTCGTTGCTGGCGAGGATTCCATCACCGTTGACGGCAAGGAGATCAAGATCTACAAGGAGGCCGACGCCAACAACCTGCCTTGGG
>CABRZJ010000160.1:0-2177 GCA_902475425.1 uncultured Collinsella sp. | reverse complement strand
CCGCCATGCCGGCAGGTCCGCCACCGACAACGACCACGTCGAAGGCTTGCGTTGGTACGGCATCGCCGCCGCAGCCCGCGCCCGACATCGCGCCCATCTCGATATCCGTCGTCATTCTAGCGCACCCCCTTCAAAGGTCCCTCAACGAGCCAGGAGCCAGCATCCTCCAGCAACACCTCGCTGGGGTCGCAGCCCAGCTCGCGGGCAAGAATCGCCACCACGCGGCTCTGGCAAAAACCGCTCTGGCATCGGCCCATGCCGGCGCGGCAGCGGCGCTTGACGCCTTCGACCGAAACCGCGCCTGGGCGGCGTCGGATTGCGGCCACAATCTCGGCCTCGGGCACCGTCTCGCAGCGGCAGACAATTTGTCCCCACGCAGGGTTAGACTCGATCAGCTCTTCCTTGCGCGCAAGCGGCGCACGGTCGAAGTCGTCCGGCGCGCGGCGAATCGGGTCCCAATCGTCCCGCTCGCGCAGCACCACGCCAGCATCGCGCAGCACTTGCTCCATGCGCTCGGCAATGGCCGGCGCGCTCGCCACGCCCGGCGACTGAATGCCTGTCGCCTGGAACAGGCCCGGCACCACGGCCGACTGCCCAATAAAGAAGTCGTTCGTCCCCTTAATGACCGGACGCCCGCCGGCAAACGCGCGCACCACGCGGCGCGTGTCCAGATCGGGCACCAGCTTGCGCGCGCCAGTCAGCAGCGCGTTGACGTCGCCCGCATAGGTCTGCGTGTCGCCCGGGTCGCGCACGGCAGCGGTCGCGGTGATCACGGTGTTGCCGTGCACCGTGCCCGTCACAATGACGCCCTTCGTCACCGGCGTCGGCACCGGGTAGAGCGGCATGAGCGCACGCGGTTCCTTGTCCAGCACCACAATGTTGCCCTGGCGCCAGACCATCTGGAACTCCTCCGCGCCCGCTATATGCGAGATGTCCGCGGCGCCGTTACCAGCAGCGTTAATGAGGTAGCGACAGCGCACATCGCCGGCGGGCGTCACCAGCGTAAAGCGCGCGGTGCCGTCGCCCCTGCCGTCAGCAACCTCAATCGCCTCCACCGGTGCGGAGCGCATAAACGTCACGCCGTTGGCGACCGCGTTCTCCAGCGCGGCAATGGCGACTTCAAACGGATCGACAAAGCCGGTCGAGGGGCACCACAGCGCGCATGTTGCGTCGGCACTGGCCCGCGGTTCCAGCTCGCGGATACGCTCGGGGCCAATGATCGCCAGCTCGGGTACGCCGTTGGCAAGGCCGTTGCTGCGCAGCTTCTCCAGGTGTGCGCGGTCCTCGTCGTTAAAGCCCAGCACCATGGACCCAGTGCGGCAAAACAAAAAGCCCAGCTCCTGGGCCCACGTGCCATATAACTCGCAGCCACGGGCGTTGACCTGCGCCTTTACGGTGCCCGGCGCCGGATCGTAGCCGGCGTGCACTAGGCCGCCGTTGGCCTTCGACGCGCCCAGCGCGATATCGTTGGCCGCCTCGACCACGCAAATGGACAAGTCGTAGCGCGCGAGCTGCCGCGCGATGGCGCACCCGGTGATGCCCGCGCCCACAATTGCGATATCAAACGTTTCCGTCACAGTGCCTCCCAGACGAGTTGACAGGCTGTCAATAGGACTATCCTACGGTCTGCACACCCCCAGTGCGGCGGCAATGCGGCGAACAGCCCCGCAACACCCGCCAACGGCAGGCGAGGGCCGATCCAGCACGATGCCGACCCCGCGAGACCGCGAGTTCCTCCCACCCAACCTCGCTGCCTACGCCGTTACCTGTTTCAGATTGAGATGTTTGTGTCCGCACCAGCCCCGCTTGCAACCGTAGTCCCATATAAACAAACCCCGTGGTAAACTTGACCAGACTGTAAATATTCCGAAAGGTACACCTCAATGTCCAAGTACATCTCCGAGCTCATGTCGCCGCAGCTTATGGGCGTCATCTATGCCTTTGTTGGCTTTATCATCGCCCTGTACGTGCTGTCGGTCGTCTATGTGTTCATCGACGCCCGCCGCCGCGGCGCCAGCGCCTACGTGGCATGGGGCATCATAGCCCTCATCCCGTTTGTGGGCCTCATCGCCTACCTGGTCTTGCGCCCGCACTCCTACGCGGCCGACCGCGAGGAGCAGGAGCTGGACATGGCCCTGCGCGAGCGTCAGCTTGCCCAGTACGGCACCTGCCCGCAG
>CABRZJ010000159.1:0-2200 GCA_902475425.1 uncultured Collinsella sp. | reverse complement strand
AGGTGATATGCAACGGTGGTACAGCTGGCCGGCTCTACAAGCGCTATCTACAAGAGCGCACCGGGCTGCCGGCCATCGTTCTGCCGTCGACAAGTCCCGCCAATGCGGCGTGGCGTCTGGAACGCCTTGTCGAGCGTTGGAGCGGCGCCGCTGATTGGCAGGCTTTTTCGATTTAGCAGTTTGAGTGCTCGGCAAGATGCCTCATAACGGCGTGCCAGATCGGTGTGGGCAGTGCAGGCGTGGCGCGCACCATGCCGTCGGTGTCGACGCCGCCCGTTGCGGCGCCACTGAGCTTCTGCGCGTGTTCGACGGAACACCCCATACGAACGGCGCCCACGAGCTTGTCCATGGCCTCCGAAAACGGTCGCCGCAAGAGTCCCATGCGCGGGGAGCGACGAAGCGCCGCAATGCCGCTGCCAGCGCAGATGGCAACGCCGCCACACCACAATTGGTTATGGCGCTCACATGCCTTGTGCAGGCGAACGGCGGTCTCACGCGCCTGCTCAGTGCCCTGTTGTGCGGCTCGAATCGCGGCGTAGACACGCGTTCCCGTACCGCCAAAGCGCTCAAGCGCCTGCTCGATGGCTGTCAACGTCTTATCGTCAGCCACATCTTCAATGGCCAGCACGATGCCATCGGCAACGCTGCCGGCGTCATTTGCCTTCAAGTCGACCGGGTGGGGGAGTGCGGTGCCGGAAAGCTGTGCATAGGCGGTGATGGCATCCTGCAGGTCCCAGAGCAAAAACTCAAGATCGTCGCTATTGGGAATGCTGATATACGCAATGGTTTGCAGTGTTTTTGGTACATCGCCGCGTGCGGTCGTCTCCATGCTGCCTCCTTTCCGGTTGGTTTCCGTTTAGGTTACACCGTCTGGTGGCGCCCCGCCGCGCTATCCTAGTGCAACCCTTACGAAAGGAACGCCATGCGTCTGCCCATGAATACCTCGCTTGCCACGCTCAAGCCCTCCGGCATCCGTCGGATTAACGCGCTCGCCGCCCAGCATCCGGGGTGCATCGCGCTCGCGCTCGGCGAGCCCGATTTTCCCACGCCCGATGTGATTAGCGCCGAGGTGACCGCCGCACTGGACCGCGGCGACACGCACTATCCGCCCAACAACGGTCGCCCCGCCCTGCGTGAGGCGTTATCTGCCTACATGGGGGATGCGGGCCTTACGTTTTCGGCGGACGAGGTCATTCTGACCGACGGTGCGACCGAGGCCCTGTCGGCAGCATTCATGGCTATGCTCAACCCAGGCGACGAGGTCATTATTCCCACGCCGGCCTTTGGCCTGTACGAGAGCATCGTCGTGGCCAATCACGCCAAGGCGGTCTTTTTGGATACGGAGCCTGCGCAATTCCAGATTGACGAGGACGCACTTCGTGCTTACGTGACGCCGGCGACCAAGGCCATCGTCATCTGCTCGCCCAACAATCCTACGGGTTGCATCCTCAACACGGCGTCGCTCGACGCCGTGGCGCGCGTGGCGGAGGAGGCGGGCATCTACGTGGTCTGCGACGATGTATACAACCGCCTGGTCTACGTGGACGGCTACGAGCGCTTTGCCCAGCGCCACCCGGAGCTACGCGAGCAGACGGTAGTCATCGAGAGCTTCTCCAAACCCTGGGCCATGACCGGCTGGCGTTTGGGCTGGCTCGCAGCCGCAGCCCCCGTCATCGCCGAGATCGCAAAGGCCCACCAATACTTAGTATCGAGCGCCGTCTCCTTCGAAATGGACGCCGCAGCCCGAGCCCTCACCGTCGACCCAACTCCCATGCTCGAAGTCTACCGAGCCCGTCGCGAACGCGTACTCGCAGCCTTAGACGCCATGGGCCTCGACGTAGTAGAGCCCGCAGGAGCCTTCTACACTTTCCCGAGCATCAAAAAGTTCGGCCTAACCAGCGAAGACTTCTGCATCAAAGCCATCAAAGAGGCAAACGTAGCCCTAGTCCCGGGCGACTGTTTCGGAACCGAAGGCCACATCCGCCTAAGCTACTGCGTCTCCGACGAAAACCTGGACGAAGGCCTCCGCCGCCTGTCCACCTTCATTTCAACCTTGTAGCCCTCAGGGATGCAACACATCAGCCCACCGACTTAAGGCTTATGAGTGGGGGCGTCGGCCAACGGGAAACCGGGCTGCCCCAAAGTCACCGCAGGCCGCGCCGCCGAAGGCCAGGCGCAAGGTTTTCGTAGATTCCGCACG
>CABRZJ010000158.1:0-2310 GCA_902475425.1 uncultured Collinsella sp. | reverse complement strand
TGCAGGCTGTCCTGCTCGCTGAGGCGCGCCTGCCTGCTGGCCATGCGTGCGGGCTTGTCGGGATCGGGAACGGCCGTGGGCATGGGCTCGTCGACATGACCACCCCACCAGCCACCCACAAAGTTGAGCGTGTGAAACACATTGATCACGGCACCGGAATCAATGTCGCACACCAGCTTGATAATGTCCTGACTCTCGTAGGTCGAGACAACGGCGTGCAGCAGGTACATCTTCTCGCGGCTGTATCCGCCGATGACCTCGGCGCAGCTAATGCCGTGCTGAAAATGGTCAACATAGGCGGTCATGACCTCGTTTGCCTTGCGCGTCGTGATCTGCAGCGTCACGCGGTCGTACCGACGATAGAAGCTGTCGATGGTCTTGGTCGAAATAAACTGGAACACGATGGAGTACGCCGCATTGTCCCAGCCAAACATAAAGCCAAAGATCGCCAGGATAAAGCAGTTGAAACCAAAGATGACGCCCCAGATGGTCTTGCCCGTGTGGTTGGAGACCCACAGCGCGATAAAGTCGGTGCCGCCGGTGGATGCGCCGGACTTGAGCGCGATGGCAGCGCCCAGGCCCGAGACCACGCCGCCAAAAATGATGAGCATGATCTTGTCGCCCAAAAACGGGGCGAAGTGAAAGACGTTGAGGAACAGCGACGAGAGCACGACCTGCATCATCGAGAAGATGACGAAGCGTTTGCTAATGCCGCTCCAACATAGGAGCGCCACGGGGATGTTAAGCGCAAGCATACCGAGCGAGATGTCGATGTGAACGCCGCCGAGCGAGGTAACGCGATCGAGCAGGACCGCGACGCCGGTGAGACCGCTCGGAAGCAGGTCGGCGGGCCGAATGAACGCCTGGATCAGAAATGTCTGGAGAACGGCGGAAATGGTGACCGCCACGGCGGTGATGGCGCGGCGGACGATGGTGAGGCGGCCGAGCACGAGCACGCGGTCCGTGAGCTGATCGATGGCGTTCGCCACGGAGGCTCCTTTCGAAGGCAGATATAGTTGTGAGGCGTGCCCGCGATTGTAGCATGGACCACCACAAAGGGGACAGGCACCTTCGTGGTGGTTTTGCTGCTAGATGGCAGGTAGGATGTCGGTCAGGTTGTCGATGATGGTGTCGGCGGCGGACTGGTCCAGGTTGACGCCCTCGTGCGGGCGCAGCGCCAGGACGCGGGCGCTGGAGCGCTTGCCGGCCTCGATACCCAAAGGCGAGTCCTCGATAACCAGGCACTCGGCAGGCTCCACCCCCAGCGCCTCCATGGCACGCAGGTAGATCTCGGGATCGGGCTTAAACGCACTGCACTCGTGGCCGCTGATGGTGTAGTCCAGCACGTCAGCGATACCGGCAATCTCCACCAGCTCGTCGATCAGCTCGCGATAGGACGAGCTCGCGATGGCGCACTTCACGCCGCGCTCGTGCAGCTCACGCATCACCGGCTCCGCCTGCTCGTTGAGCAGCTCGGCATACGGAACGGGATGGTCCGGGCTATAAACCTGCTTGTACTCCACGCGCAGGCGCTCGCGCAGCTCAACATCGTCGGGCACCAGCGCCTTCCAAATGGCAGGCTCGTTAGACCCCGAAAGATCGGGAATCTCGTCAAAGTGGAAGCCCTTCTCCTCCATAAACGCCACGCGGCGACGGTTGTAGAACCACTCGGTATCGACCAGCACGCCGTCCATGTCAAACAGCACTGCCTTGATCATACGCATCTCCTCCCACCTGCCAAAAAGGGACAGGTTTATTTTGGTAGGTTTTATCTGGGGTTTTATGGGGCGACGAACACGCCCTCCCCAGAGCAAAAAAGGGGACGGGGCGCAAACCCCATCCCCTTTCAATCAACCCGTAAGGTTTACTTACTTGTGATTAGTAGGAAAGCTTCCACATGTAGCGACGCATGGTCAGCGGGTGCTGACGGGCCTCAGCGATCTGGTTGCCGTACTCGCGCATAACGGCGAGGTGCAGCAGCGGGTTGAAGTAGGTGATGACGCTCGCCGGCACGGCGTCGGCCAGACCGTAGTCCTTGGAGTCGATCAGAGCGACCTTGGCGCCCATGCGCTCAAGGAAGGTGAGGGCGCGGGCGTCCATCGGACGGGTAGCACCATCGGACATGAAGAAGACGTAGGGCTTACCCTCGGTGGAAACCTCGAACGGGCCGTGGAAGTACTCGCCGGTGTTGTAGGCGGCGGCGTCGATCCACTGCATCTCGGTGAACAGGAAGGCGGCGTGAGAGTAGGCCATCTTCTCGGAGGCACCGGAAGCCATGAAGTAGATCATCTTGTCGTCCTTGAAGTCCTC
>CABRZJ010000157.1:0-2399 GCA_902475425.1 uncultured Collinsella sp. | reverse complement strand
ATGTGCTTGCCGCCTTTGATGATCCGGAGCATCCGGAGACAGCGCGCGGCAATCTCACGTGGATTCATTACAGCGTCAGCGATGTGTACCTTACATCGTGGTTTGGCCGCTGTCTTGCCGCTGAGCTGAACTATCGCCAGCGAGCATACGTTGATGGCGACCCGAATCCATCACCTTGGGCTTACCGTGAGACCGACGCTGCGCCGTGGGGCGCAACGCAGGCGTGGCGGCTCTACGACGAGGAAGAGAAGCAGTGGCTTGACCACTGGCTCATCACAGGCGGCACGCGCATTGTCGAGTTTGCGTCGGGCAGTGTGCAAATGACCGATGTCCAAAAGGCGGTCGTCGGCGAAAAGCTGCTGAGTGCAGATCTAAAATAACGCAAAAAAGGAGCACCCGAAAGGGTGCTCCTTTTTCATACCGTAGGAACAGCAATTACTGCTTGTCGTACAGGTCGATGAGCTTGGTGAGGTGCTCGTAACGCTCCTTGGCCGCGTCCTCGTTGCGGGTGAAGAGACCCTCCGCACGCTCGGGGAACTCGCGGGTCAGGCGGCTGTAACGCGCCTCGTTCATCAGGAATTCACGGTAACCGCCGGCAGGAGCCTTGGAGTCGAGCGTGAACTTCTTGTCAGCCGCAGGATTGAAGCGGAACAGGTTCCAGTAGCCGCACTCGACAGCCTTCTTCATTTCCTTCTGGCAGTTGATCATGCCGCCCTTGATGGAGTGCATCTCGCAGGGGCTATAGCCGATGATCAGGGACGGGCCGTTGTAAGCCTCAGCCTCGGTGATGGCCTTGATGGTCTGGGCCGGGTTGGCGCCCATGGCGATCTGCGCGACATAGATGTAGCCGTAGCTCATCGCGATCTCGGAGAGGCTCTTCTTCTTGGTCTCCTTACCGGCAGCCGCGAACTGAGCGACCTGACCGATGTTGGAAGCCTTGGAAGCCTGACCGCCGGTGTTGGAGTAGACCTCGGTATCGAAGACGAAGACGTTGACGTTCTTGTTCTGAGCAAGCACGTGGTCCACGCCGCCGAAGCCGATATCGTAAGCCCAACCGTCGCCGCCGAAGATCCAAACGGACTTCTTGGAGAGGTAATCCTTCTTGTCGAGGATCTCAGCAACGAGCTTGCAGGCATCGCAGTCGCAGAACTTCTCGCCCTTGGCCTTGAGCTCGGCGGCGTGCTCAGCGAACTTGGGCACAGCGGCCAGCTCGTCGACGGTGGCGATGTTCGCCTGCAGGGCCGCGACGTATTCCTTCGTGGCCTCGGCGTTGGCGTTGCCGTCGTCCTTGGTGTCGAGCCACTTCTGAGCGGCTTCCTTCAGTGCGGGCTGTGCCCACTCGATGGCAAGGAGCTGCTCGGTCTTGGCCATCAGATCCTCGCGGATCTTCTCCTGGCCGACATACATACCGAAGCCGTGCTCGGCGTTGTCCTCGAACAGGGAGTTGCACCATGCCGGGCCGTGGCCGTTCTTATCCGTGCAGTACGGAGAGGTAGCGCCGGGGCCGCCCCAAATGGACGAGCAGCCGGTGGCGTTGGAGATGTACATACGGTCGCCGAAGAGCTGAGTGACGAGACGGGCATAGCTGGTCTCGGCGCAGCCTGCGCAGGAGCCGGAGAACTCGAGCATGGGCTGCTTGAACTGGCTGCCCTTGACGGTGAGATCCTGCATATCCTTCTTGTCGGAGACCTTGGAGACGCAGTAGTTGAACACATCCTGCTCGGGAAGCTCGCTCTCCTGACCGACCATGGTCAGAGCACCGACCGGGCACTGGCCGACGCAGACGCCGCAGCCCATACAGTCGAGCGGGGAGATGGCCATCGTGTACTTGTAAACACCCTTGCCCTTGCCGGCCTTGATGTCGACGATCTTGGCATTGGCAGGAGCATTCTTGGCCTCTTCCTCGGTGAGAGCGAAGGGACGGATGGTGGCGTGCGGGCAGACGTAAGCGCAGTTGTTGCACTGAATGCACTTCGTCTCGTCCCACGTGGGAACGGAAACGGCAACGCCGCGCTTTTCGTAAGCGGCAGCGCCGAGCTCCCACTGGCCGTCCACGTGAGGCATAAAGGCGGAAACGGGCAGGCTGTCGCCGTCCATCTTGTCCACGGGATCGAGGATGTTCTTGACCTGCTCGACGAGCTCGGCCTTGCCCTCGTAGGAGACGGCCTCGTCAGCGTCGACAGCGTTCGCCCAATCGGCGGGAACGTCGATCTTGGTGTAGGCGGTGGCGCCGAGGTCGATGGCCTTGTGGTTCATATCGACGACGTCCTGGCCCTTCTTCAGGTAGGAGTGCGTCGCGGCGTCCTTCATGTACTGGATGGCCTGCTCTTCGGGCATGACCTTCGCCAGGGAGAAGAACGCGGACTGGAGGATGGTGTTGTTGCGCTTGCCCATGCCGA
>CABRZJ010000156.1:0-2399 GCA_902475425.1 uncultured Collinsella sp. | reverse complement strand
GTCGAACACGTACTCAAAGCCAACGCGGCGCAGTGCGCAGGCCAGACGCTCGACGGTTGCCTCCTCGCGAGATATGCCGAGCTCCTCGCCCCAGGCGCTGCGCACGGCCGGCGCGATCTGCACCAGCACGATCTTGTCGGGATTAGCGAGCGCGTCAAACACGGTCTCGGTGTCGTCGCGCTCGCGCAGCGCGCCCGTCGGGCAATGCGTGATGCACTGGCCGCACGCGACGCAATCGGTCTTGCCGATCGGCACGCGCCCGCGGGTGCCCACGGCGGTATGCGTGGCGCGGTTGGTCAGGTCCCAAATCCCTAAGCCCTGCACGCTCTCGCACACCTTGATGCAGCGCATGCATTTAATGCACTTGTCGTTATCGCGGATGATGGGGAAATCGAAGTCCCAGCCCTCGCGCGCCAGGTGCTGCTCGTACGGCAGATAGAAGATGCCCAGGTCGTTGGCGATGGTCTGCAGGTTGCAGTTACCACTGCGCACGCAGCTCGTACAGCGCGAGTCGTGTTGGGACAGTAGCAGCTGCACGTTGGTGCGGCGCGCCTCGCGGGCCTTGGGGCTGTTGGTGTGGACCACCATGCCGTCGAGCACGTAGTTGTTGCAGGCGGCAACCAGCTGGTCGCAGCCCTCAACCTCGACCACGCACACGCGGCAGCCGCCGATCTCGTTTAGATCGCGCAGGTAGCACAGGGTGGGAATCTGGATACCGACGGACTTGGCCGCGTCCAGGATCGTGGTGTGCTCGGGCACCACGACCTCGCAATTATCGATAGTGAGCTTGACCATGTTGAGTGCTCCGCTTTCGGTGTTGTCGCTGACAGTGGGGTTGTTGGGCTCTACCATTCCAGGTTCCTCCCTCCGCGGAACGCGCCAAAGCCAAAGTGGTCGCAACGCAGGCAGCGGCTTGCCTCCTGGCGTGCCTCCTCCTCGGTAAGGCCCTGCTCGACCAGATTCCAATCGTGGATGCGCTCGCCGGCCTCGCGCTCGCCCAGCTCGCAGCGGCCGCACTCGTGCTTGCCCTTAAACTGCACGGTCGGCAGCTCAACGTCGAGCTTGATCTTGTTGTCAAAACCCAGATAGCGGTCGATATTTGCCGAAGCAACGCGGCCGGCGTTGATGGCCCGGATGACGGTGGCGGGACCAGTCTGGCAGTCGCCGCCACTAAAGAGGCCATCGAAGTTAGGCACGGCGCCATCCGAATCGGTGACGATGCAGCCCCACTTGCAGGCAACGCCCATCTCCTCAAACGGCTTGGAATCGATGTCCTGGCCAATGGCCACAAACACGCGCTCGCAGGGAATGACGCGCTCGGGCGTGGCGGCGGCACGCGGGGCCGGACGCCCACGACGGGGCTCGCCGATAATCTGCGGCTGCACGCGCAGGCCACTCACGCGACCTTCCTCGCCCGTCTCAATAGCGAGCGGTGCGGTGAGCTCAAGAACCTCGCAGCCCTCGGCCTGGGCGCCGGCAATCTCGGCATCCTGGGCCGTCATGTCGCAGATGCGACGGCGGTAGACGATGCTCACCTTTTCGGCACCGCAGCGCACGGCAGAGCGCGCCACGTCCATGGCCACGTTGCCGCCGCCGATGACGCACACGCGCTGACCGCTCAGGTCGGGCAGCTCGTCGTCGCCGATGGCGCGCAGCATCTTGACGGCCGACTCCACGCCGGGCGCCTCTTCGCCCGGAAGGCCGAGCTTCTTATCGCTATGGGCACCAATGGCCAGGTAGACGGCATCGAACTCGTCGCGCAGGCGGGCAAGCTCCTCGCCATTGACGGAGTGGTCGAGTTCCACGTCGATGCCGGCGCTCAAGATCCAGTCGATCTCGGCCTGCAGGCGCTCGCGCGGCAGACGGTAGCTGGGAATGCCGTAGCGCAGCATGCCGCCCAGGTGGTGGCGCTGCTCAAAGATGATCACCTTATGGCCCATCACGGCCAGGTAGTAGGCACAGGAAAGGCCGGCCGGGCCGCCGCCGATCACGGCGATGCGCTTGCCGGTGTTGTCGGCCACGCTGCGCTTGTAATCGTTGAGGTCGCTGTGCTCAACGGCAAAACGCTTGAGGGCGAGGATGTTCATGGGATCGTCGACCATGCCGCGACGGCAGTGCATCTCGCAGGGATGCTCGCACACCAAACCGCAGACGAGCGGCAGCGGGTTGTTCTTGCGGATGACCTTGACGGCATCGGCATAGCGGCCGGCCTCGACCAACGAAATGTAACCGGGAATGTCGACGTGCGCCGGGCAGCCCGAGACGCACGGGACGCGGGCCTCGCGGTCAAAGCCACAGGAGTGCTCGCGGATATGGTGCTCAAAATCATCGCGGAAACCGCGGATGGCGGTGAGTGCCATGGCGCCGGCCTCGTAACCGATGGCGCAGTCGCTCGAAAG
>CABRZJ010000155.1:0-2443 GCA_902475425.1 uncultured Collinsella sp. | reverse complement strand
AGATGGACGAGAAAAGTGTCCGCAAGTCTCATGGCCATCACATCCCACCTGCCAAAGTGATGGGTGAGCGAGCGTTACTCGTGCTCGGACTCCTCAGCCTGCTTACGGCTGCGGATGAGGTGTGCCACGCCGATGCACAGCACTGCGCTGCCAGCGATCCAAGTGAAGGTCACGCCGTTAAGACCGGTCAGCGGGAGGCCGGAGCCTTTCTTGTTCTTGACGGTAAGGGTAACGGTGCCGCCACCAGAAGAGGAATTGGTGACGAGACCAGAGCCATTCTTGGATGTGGTCACCGTCAACGTATTCTCGCCCTCGTTCTGATTAAGACCCGTGGCAGTAATGGTGAACGTGAATTTGGGCACGGTGTTATAGCCGGGGAGCGTATGGGTCTCCTCGACCGTGTAGGCGCCAGCATCGAGGCCCTTGACGCTGATTTCGCCCTTATCATCAGTCGTAAAATCATAAGCAGTATTGCCCAAAGAACCGTTCTCTTAGACATACTGGGCGCCGGCGCCCTCGTCGGTTCCCTTGGAAGAGGTGCCGGGCGGAGAGCGGAGTATGGCCACCGGACCCACCGAAACACATCTCCACCGTTCCTTCAACTGGGAAAATGCCGCCCCGGGGCCCGGGAGGGACCCCGGGGGCTTTCGGCTAACTGCGGAAACGGCCTATCCGCTCAATGTGTTCAGCTGAGATTGGAAATCAACCGGAGAAATCGACCCTCCTAAAAGGAGGCCGTATATAAAGACTGCATATCCCTTTTGTCTCCATATACACAAAAAGCGCCCCTCGGGCGCTTCTGAGAGGCTCCCCCTGGGATGTACCCCAGGGGGAGCCTATGAACCTCAAAGGCCGCTGCGAACCGTTCGCAGTCGGGCCGACGTCGAAGGTCTCGTTACTTAAGCACAGGCCAGAAATCCTTGTTGGCCTCGATCATGTCGTCGAGAATCTCCTTGGCCACCGTCATGGACGGGACCGTCTTGTTGAGCGTGAACGCCTTGAGCGCCTTCTCATACGAACCCTCGATGCACGCCTCGACCACGAGCTTCTCGGAGTTGAGTTGCTGCATCATGAGGCCCTGCTGGAACAGCGGGATGTTGTCGCGCGAGATGACCTCGGGGCCGTTCTTGCCGATGTAGGCAGGAAGCTCGACCATCGCGTCGTACGGCATGTTCGGGATCGCGCCGCGGTTCTGGCAAATGACCAGGAAGCGAGCGAAGGCGCTACACTTCGAGCGATATTGAGCACCGACGCGGGCGCTAGCGCAGGTGTCGCCCGCGATACTCGGGAGAATCAGCATCGGAATCGGGGGAAGCCGAGGAGGCTGAAGCAGAGGAGGCGAAGGGGGCCGCAAACCTGGAGGCTCCCGCGGTCCACCCGTTTCCGCCATCGCCAGCAGCCGCGTCGGCGTCCAACGTCACCGCGGCGGCAACGGCGGCACGCTGCGCGGCGCGCCGCTTCTTGCGCACGTGCCCGGCCACAACGAGACCCACAACAATCGCCAGCAGCGCGCCCAAAACGCCCAGCGCCACCGCGGTGGTGTTGATGCCCTGCGCCTCCTCGGGCACGGGAACCTCATCCGGAATGCTTGCACGCACACCCGATACCAGCAGGCGGTGCGAGTTCACGCCGTAGGGCGTGCAGGTCATGAGCGTCACGCGGTCCTCGCCGGCGGTCACGCGCAACTTGGAATCGTCGTCGGGCGTAATCACGTCTATGCGGTCGATCTTGTAACCCAGCTCCTCGCCCATCACCTCGATGTAAAACGAGTCGCCAACCTGCAGCTCGTCCAGACGCGTGAACAGGAGCGAGCCCGGCACGCCGCGGTGGCCGGTAAGCACGGCGTGCGTGTTCGCGCCACCCACGGGAAGCGACGTTCCATACAGGTGGCCGGCGCCCGCGGCGAGTACCTCGGTGGAGGTGCCGTGGTACACGGGCAGGTTCACGTCGATCTTAGGAATGCGCACCGAGCACATAAGGCCCGATCCCGCGTTAAGAAGCCCCTGGTAGGTGGTGTCTTGCGAGGCGATGGAATCCTCAGAGCCAGAGGCGGTGGAGGCGCCGGAGGTGCTACCGAACGGGTCCACAACCTCGCCGATGACGTCCTGACCGCCGGCGGCCAGCTGCTCGTTGTAGGCGTGTGCGGCCGCGAGGGCCTCCTCCGCCTGCGGATAGGGCCAGCCATCCACGGTGTTTTGGGCTGCGGTAACTGCGGCCGTTTGCTCAGCCTGGGAAATAGCGCGCAGGACGAGGGGCGTGGCCACGATAACAAAGCCAGCGGCAAAGCACAGAAGGGAAAGCAGGCGCAGGACGAGGGGCGGTTTACGCCGGCTGGGGGAAGCCGGGTTCGAACCGCCGCTCGGCGTGCGCATCGTCGATACGGGCTTGATTGCCTCCATGTGGTTCACCTCCGGGGGTGTGGGTGCGAGGGCGCGGTCAAAGC
>CABRZJ010000154.1:0-2480 GCA_902475425.1 uncultured Collinsella sp. | reverse complement strand
CGCGCGTGGTGCTGCTGGAGCAGATCTACCGCGCCTGCAAGATTAGCCGTGGCGAGCCGTATCACAAGTAGGTCGGCAATACGAAACAATGGCGTGGGACAATAGCTTTCGTTTTGAGGAACGCATCTGAGAGGACTGTGTGATATGAAGATCGGATTTGTCGGTTTTGGCAATATGGCGAGCGCTATGGCCGATGGCTGGATTGCCGCCGGCGTGGCCGCGGGCGACATGTGCGCCTGCGCAGGCCGCTACGATGCTCTGGTTGAGCGTTGCGAGGCGCGGGGCATGGCTGCCTGCCACTATGCGGCGGAGGTTGTTGCCGCGTCCGATATCGTGGTTGCGGCGGTCAAGCCGTACATGATTGAGAAGGTCTTCGCTCCACTCAAGGATGCGCTTGCCGACAAGGTCGTCCTTTCGGTTGCCTGGACTTGGGATAGCGCAAAGTGGGAACAGGTCCTGCCAGGTGTCGCTCATATCTCGACGGTGCCTAACACGCCGGTTTCGGTGGGCGAGGGCGTTATCGCCTGCGAGAAGGCTTCCACGCTTAGCGGTGAGCAGCGTGCCACGGTGCTCGATCTGCTCGGAAAGCTTGGCACGGTGGTCGAGCTCGATTCGAGTCTGCTGTTTGTGGGCGGTACCGTGGGCGGTTGCGCCCCGGCGTTTGTCGCCATGGCGATCGAGGCTCTGGGCGATGCGGCCGTCAAACACGGTATTCCGCGCGCCGATGCCTATCGCATTGTGAGCCAGATGGTGCTGGGTACGGCAAAGCTGCAGCTTGCAACCGGTCAGCATCCCGCAGCGATGAAGGATGCCGTGTGCTCGCCCGGCGGTGCCACCATCAAGGGCGTCGTCGCGCTCGAGGACGCCGGCATGCGCAGCGCCCTGGTCAAGGCAATCGACGCAACCCTCCAGTAAAACCTGCTATTTAGGGACAGGTTTATGTTGGCAGGTTTTTCCTGCGGTTTTGTCCTTTTAGCGAAAAGCGCCCCGCAACTGGCTCAATTCCAGTTGCGGGGCGCTTGCGTTTGCCCGGATAAAACCGACTAAAATAAACCTGTCCCTTTTTGGCGGGTTAGTCCCAGAAGCTGTCTTCTTCGTCCTCGGATTTGGGGCCGCGGTCGACATACATCTTATGGGTGCGCTTCTCCATTACAAAGGCAAGAATCGCAAACAGCAGGATGCCGCCGGCGAAAAGGATGGCAAAACCGGTGCGGGTGCCAAACAAAAAGGAAAAAACTGCGTCCATTGGGTGCCTTCTTGCGTAGTTGAGTTGGGTCGTAAACGCTCATAAGTATATACTTGCCCATACATGTACAAGGTTGCAACCTAAATGGAATGTATATCGCCGGAGGATCTAATGCTTGATATCAAGTTTGTTCGCGAGAACCCTGATGCCATCGATGTCGCCATGGCTAATCGCCAGACGTCTTGGGATCGCGAGAAGTTCTTTGAGCTCGACGATGAGCGTCGTGCCGTCATCACCGAGGTCGAGGAGCTCCAGGCCACGCGTAATGCCGAGTCCAAGAAGATCGGCGCCCTGATGAAGGAGGGCAAGAAGGACGAGGCCGAGGCCGCCAAGGAAGCCGTGCGTGCCGTCAACGAGAAGATTGACGGTCTGGCCGAGCGCCGTACCGCCCTCGAGCAGGAGCAGTACGACTTCATGGCTCACTTGCCCAACATTCCGTGCGAGGCTACCCCGTACGGCAAGGACGAGGATGAGAACATCGAGCGCCGTCGTTGGGGCACCCCGCGCGAGTTCGACTTCGACTTTAAGCCGCACTGGGATCTGGGCACCGACCTCGACATCCTTGACTTCGAGCGCGGTAACAAGCTCTCCGGCAGCCGCTTCACCGTTCTCGGTGGCGCCGGCGCCCGTCTTGAGCGCGCCCTCATCAACTTCTTCCTCGATACGCACACCAGCCGTGGTTTTAAGGAGTGGTGGCCGCCCATCGTCGTCAAGCGTCAGACCATGTTCGGCACGGGCCAGCTGCCCAAGTTCGAGGACGACGCCTATCACGTCTCGGGCGACAACTTCCTGATCCCCACCGCCGAGGTCGTGCTCACCAACCTGCACGCCGGTGAGGTCCTCGACGCCGATACCCTGCCGCGCCGCTACACCGCCTTCACCCCCTGCTTCCGCGAGGAGGCCGGCTCCGCTGGTCGCGATACCCGCGGCATCATTCGCCAGCACGAGTTCGACAAGGTCGAGATGGTAAAGTTTGCCAAGCCGGAGGAGTCCGACGAGGAGCTCGAGAGCATGACCGCCGAGGCCGAGTTCCTGCTGCAGCAGCTGGGTCTTCCGTATCGCGTGATTAGCCTGTGCACCGGCGACCTGGGCTTCTCCGCCCGTCAGACCTACGACGTCGAGGTCTGGCTGCCGAGCTACAACGCCTACAAGGAGATCAGCTCCTGCTCCAACTGCGGTGACTTCCAGGCCCGTCGCGCCAACATCAAGTATCGCGACCCCGAGAACTTCAAGG
>CABRZJ010000153.1:0-2538 GCA_902475425.1 uncultured Collinsella sp. | reverse complement strand
CCCAGACCCACATACAGCGGGGTCTCCAAAAAGTGATGGATGGCCTCGTAGGCATCAGTGTTGGCGCAGACAACGGCGGCGATAGCGGCGAAGACCATGACGGCGGCGGAAATCGTGCCGTTCTCTGCGATGCGCTCCCAAATGTCGTGACGTTCAAAGCGCCTGCGCTCACGAACGTTGAACAGCTGCTCAGTTGCTGCCATGGGCGGCTCCTTTCACGGGAAAGCTCCCGTCTTAAAAAAGCACGGCCCGCCCAAGTGGCGGCGCCGCGCTCTAACGTATTACGCTTGCATCTAGCCTACCCTGCACGACAAGCACGCAGGCGTGGCCGAAAAGCGGAACCACAGGTTGAACATTATTTGCTCAACGGCACGGGCACACCTGTCCAAGAGACGACGCGGCGCCGTGCACAAAAAACGACCGGAGCGCGGGGCGTCCGCGATCCGGTCGTGGCGTTCGGTCAACTAAGCCTAGCAGGCGGCCATGATGGGGGCAGCGACCTGCTTCTTACGGGAGAGGACGCCCGGCATCCAGACGCCGTCGTGCTCGTCGGCAATGCCCAGGCCCTTCTGAGCGGCCTCGGTCTCACCCTCGAGCAGGACCTGCGAGCCCTCCTCCATGATGTCGGTGATGCACAGGACGATGCCATCGGCACCCTTCTCGGCGGCGTAGGCGCGCATGGCCTCGCGAATCTCGTCGATCATGCCGAGTGCGCGGGTCTTGTCGACAGTCTCGTACTGGCCGATGAGCAGCTTCTTGCCGGCGGGCTCAAACATCTTGATGTCGTTGCCGACCATCTCGGCCGCAGTGAAGGAGCCGGACGGACGGGTGAGGAAGACCTCCATGCCAAACTTGACCGGGTCGACGCCCACCTGCTCGCCGAGCTTGGCGGCGACGGCGCGGTCGACATCGGTGGTGGTGGGGCTCTTGAGCATGAGCGTATCGGTCATCATGGCCGAGAGCAGCAGCTTGGCCTGGACGTCGGAAAGCTCAACGCCGAGCACGCCGGCGAGCTTGGTGACGATGGTGCAGCTGGAGCCCCAGGGCAGGCAGATGTAGTGCAGCGGGCCGGCGGTCTCGAAATCGCCGATGCGGTGATGATCGACGACGCCAAAGACCGTGGCGTCCTTAAGGCCGGCGACAGACTGAGCGGACTCGTTGTGGTCGGTGAGGACGACGAGCTGACCGGCCTCGACGGAATCGATCACGCGGGGCTCGGCAATGCCGGCGTCGGCAAGCAGCTTGGCGGACTCGGCCGGAAGCTGACCAAGGGCGCAAGCCTCGTAGGTGTTGCCGGCATACTCAACCTGGTTGAGCAGCTGGGACAGGACGACGGCGCTCATGATGGCGTCGTTATCGGGGTTCTGGTGACCAAAGACAAGAACGTTTGCCATGGGTTTCCTCCACTTGATATGTGTACTTAGACGTAGCTATGGTAGCACGCCGATGCCGAGCCTTCGCAGGCGGAAGGGCCACGGCATATTTTGGGACAGGCATGGGGACCAAGACTGTCCCTTTTGCACCGTGTTGGTGCAAAGTAACCTGTCCCCTTTGCGCCAACGAGCGAACTTATTTACCGGCGGCGCGCAGGGCTACGTAGGCGGCGCCGATGATGCCGGCGTCGTTGCCGAGCGAAGCGACCTTGATGGGCGTCTCGCGCGAGGCGGAAAGCGCGTAGCGCTGGAAGTGCTCGCGAACGGCGTCGAGGTAGACATCGGCCGAAGCGGACGCGCCACCACCGATCAGGAACATCTCGGGGTCGACCACGTTGGCGATAAGCGCCAGAGCGCGGCCGAGATAGTCGGCCATGGTATCGGCAGCTGCCAGCGCCAGCTTGTCACCCTCGCGGCAGGCCTGGAACACGTCCTTGGAATCTGAGGGGCCGGTGAGCTCGATGGGCTCGACGCCCGCCTTCTTGCACTCGGAAAGGTAGTTGCTCACCACGCCGGTGGCACTGGAATACTGCTCCAGGTGGCCATGGCCACCGCAGCCGCAGGTACGCTCCTCGGCCGGGTTCAGGCACATGTGGCCAATCTCGCCGCCGGCGCCCACAACGCCCGATACCACATCGCCGTTAACGATAACGCCGCCGCCCACGCCGGTACCGATGGTGACCATCACCACGTTCTGCACGCCCTTGGCAGAACCGAGCCAGGCCTCGCCCATGGCAGCGGCGTTGGCATCGTTCTCGTACTTAACGACCGCGTCGGGGCAGTGCTTTTGAATGGCGATCCTCAGCTCGGGCAGGTTAATGGCAATGTTGGCCTTGACCTTGGCATCGCCCGATGCCGGGATGGGGCACGGAACGGCCAGGCCAATGCCCGCCACAAAGGCACGCGGAATCCGTGCCTTGGCGACCACCTGGTCGATAGCCTCGGTCACCGCGGCAAAGCCCGCAGCGTCAACGATGGGAGGCGTGGGCACGCTGGCCTTGGCAAGCAGGTTGCCGTCCTCGTCGAACAGGCCCTCCTTAACCGAGGTGCCGCCGACGTCGATGCCGATGTAATACTGCTTAGGTTCCATGGGAGCCCACCTTTC
>CABRZJ010000152.1:0-2546 GCA_902475425.1 uncultured Collinsella sp. | reverse complement strand
CGCACCGGTGGTCACGGAGGCCTAGACATTGCGCGGCATATCGGCCCCGGGCTGCTCGTGACCGTCGGCTTTATCGACCCGGGCAACTGGGCCTCCAATATGGCCGCGGGCTCGCAGTTTGGCTACGCGCTGCTGTGGATCGTCACGCTGTCCACGATTATGCTCATCGTGTTGCAGCACAACGCGGCGCACCTGGGTATCGCCACGGGCGCCTGCCTTGCCGAGGCCACGACACGTTACCTCCCCCGCTTCGTCGGGCGCACGGTGCTCGCCAGTGCCTATCTCGCGACCATCGCCACCGCCATGGCCGAGGTCCTGGGCGGCGCGATTGCCCTTCAAATGCTCTTTGGGCTGCCCGTGCGTGCGGGCTGCGTCATCGTGGCGGCAGTATCGATGGCGATGCTCATGACGAACTCCTACAAGCATGCCGAACGCTGGATCATCGCCTTCGTAGGCGTGGTAGGACTCTCGTTTTTGGCCGAGCTTGCACTAGTCAAGGTCGACTGGCCGCAAGCCGCCGCAAGCTGGATCACGCCCAGTATGCCCACTGGCTCTGCCGCGATTATCGTGAGTGTCCTGGGTGCGGTCGTTATGCCACACAACCTTTTTCTGCACTCCGAGGTCATCCAATCCATGCACTTCGAAGGCCAAGGCGAGCAGGTTATCGAAGAACGTCTGCGCTACGAGCTCTTCGACACGCTCTTTTCGATGGGCGTGGGCTGGGCAATCAACTCGGCCATGGTCATCCTGGCCGCAACGACCTTCTTTGCGCACGGCATTGTCGTAGACGACCTCGCCGTCGCAGCGGCCACGCTCTCCCCCATCTTGGGCCCGGCGAGCTCGACCATCTTTGCGGTAGCGCTGCTGTTCGCGGGACTATCGAGCAGCGTGACAGCGGGCATGGCGGCGGGAACCATCACCGCGGGCATGTTCGACGAGGAATACGACATCCACGACCGACATTCCTCGATCGGGGTGGCGGCCTGTTTCGTCGGCGCAGTGACGGCGTGCTTGGTCGTCCCAAATCCTTTTGGAGGTCTCATCTGGAGTCAGGCACTGCTGTCGCTTCAACTGCCGATTACGGTCTTTGTGCTCATACGGCTCACCAGTTCACCCCGCGTCATGGGCAAATTCGCCAACTCGCGTCCACTCAACGCGCTGCTTGTAGGGATCGGTGCCATCGTGACGATTCTCGATGTCGTGTTGTTGACAGGGATGTAATGGGACGGGGCACCTACCCAGGCAAACGTCTCGATCTGTAACATCTAGACCCGCTTTTGATGTCTAGATGTTACAGATCGAAATCATTCCGAGGGACAGCTCCGTTTGTCTCAATCTGTAACAAGTGGACCCAATTTCCACCGTTAGATGTTACAGATTGAGACAAAAGGTCGGCCGATCTCACAACAGACAGGATCGGCCAACAGCAACCGTGATCCCTTGGGGGCGGAGGAAAAGGGTCCCGGCCGGGATATCCGACCGGGACCCTTGGACAGAGCTATGTGTTGCCGTGAGCCGCGTGCCGACGAGCTACTCCTCGACGAGCTCAAACTGATCGGGACCGACGCCGCAGACCGGGCACACGTAATCCTCGGGCAGCTCGGGCGTGTCGACCTCAACCTCGTAACCGCAAACGATGCACACGAACTTATACGTCTTCTTCTCCTCAGCCATGATGTTCTCCTCTCGAACGTGACTGCTGGTGTACTTACTTATTAGTATATATTCTCAATAATATAATGCAAGTATTTTTAAAACATTTCTAGCCTTGATACGAGGACGCCTTCGGAGGCGTCTTGCCCTTCAGGACCTTATGGTAGTAATCGTAGGTGAGCGGCGTCTCGTCGCTCAGGCGCTCGGCATCCTCGACCTCGCCAATAAACAGTAGATGCGTGCCCACATCCACAGTGTCGATCAAACGGCAGCTAAACAGGGCCGTCGCGTGCTCGGGCACATAGGGCATGCCCAGAGCCGTCTCGCGGGTCTCGTATTTGGCAAACTTGTCATAATCGCTGCTGGTGCGGAACCCAAAGTTACCGATGTAGAGCATGTCGGCGGTCTGATCGATCACGGTCAGCGCGAACGCTTTGGCCGATGCGATGACGCCCGAGGTGACGTTGTCCTTGTTCACGGCAACCGAAATGCGCGGCGGCATGGACGTCACCTGCACCGCCGTGTTGATAACGCAGCCGGCACGCAGCCCGTCTGCCGCGGAGCTCACCACGTACAGGCCGCTCGGCATGGTAAAGAACGCAGTTTTGTCCATAACGATCACTCCCCTAGCTCGGGTTGGAACCTCATGGATGTATGTACCCACAAAAAAGGCGGTACCCATAACGGACGCCGCCTTTGAAACATATGTGTCAGAACAGTAAGCAAGATGAGACACCCGCAGCTGCGGTGAAATAGGGACTGAATAGCCCCTCAAACAGGCAAACCAGTCCGTATTCCACCGCAACTTATGAAGGACGGTCAGCGGTTGCGTTCCTTGAGGGCGCGGTCGATCTCGCGTTGGACATCACGCTTGGCCATGTCCTCGCGCTTGT
>CABRZJ010000151.1:0-2550 GCA_902475425.1 uncultured Collinsella sp. | reverse complement strand
GCCCATCGCTATGCCTGCTTGCCTGCGTCGGCCGGGAAGGTTATGCCGGCCTGCTGGCGCACGGCATCCATGATGCGCAGTGAGACGAGCGTGACATCGCGGTAGTGGCCAAGCTCGTGACGTCCCGCCGGGGTCTCCCAAATCTCTTCCTTGACGTTATCGATGCCGCCGATGGCGGTGATAAAGTCTGTGAGTTCGTATTCCATAGTGTTGCTCGATTTGGGCAGGTCGAGCACGCGGCCGTTATCGCCCTGTTCGCGCGGCGCCTCGGTCGCCGAGCCGCGTACGACATCGCCGCGATAGTCGATGCGGACGTTGCGGGGCGTGGATAGATGGTCGATCTGGATAGTGCCACGCTCGCCTTCGATCTGCGAGGGCAGCAGGTCATTCGTAATTTTGGAGTGCGCGAGCTCGACGGAGATACGGCCACCGCCGTAGCTGGCGAGGATGGAACCGCAGCCATCGATGGGGCCGTGCGTGAGCTGTCGCGTGGTGGGGTCGAGCAGAGTAGTCATGCTCGTAAGGCCGGAGGGCATGCCAAAAATCTCGACCATGGGCTCGACGGTGTAGATGCCAATGTCCATGAGGGAACCCGATGCCATATTGCAGTCGAAGATATTGGTGGCGCGTCCCGCGAGAATCTCGTTGTAGCGCGAGGAATATTTGCCAAAGCGCAATGAGGCGCGGCGGATGGGGGCGATCTCGCCCAGGGCGTCCTCGATGGCGTGGAAGGCGGGGTCGTGGAGGGGACGCATGGCCTCGAGGGCCACGACACCTGCTGCCTCGGCAGCGCGGAAGACTTCCAGCGCCTGCGCTTCGGTGGCGCAGAAGGGCTTCTCGACGATGACGTGCTTGCCACCGGCGATACAGGCGAGCGCTTGCTCGTAGTGGAGCGCATTGGGGCTGCCGATGTAGACGGCATCGACGTCGGCAGCGGACGCAAGCTCGTCAAGCGCGGTGAAGTTACGCTCGCCACCGTGCTTGGCGGTGAAGGCGGCGCCGCGATCTGCATCGCGCGAGAGCGTGCCCACAAACGCAGCTTGGTCGTTGGCATTGACGACTTGGATAAAGTCGTCGGTGATCATGGATGTGCCGATGGTTGCGATGCGCAGCATGTGTCCCCCTTGCGTCGTTTGGCCTACAGGACGAGTGTAGCGCGGGAGGACACAAAAGCGTGTGAAAACGCCGTTACAGGTCGCTCTCGTTAAAACCGGTGTCGATATCGAGGTTGGCCCCGTCGGCCGCTGTGGTGGCAAGCTCGTCGCAGCGCTCGTTGAGCTCATGGCCGGCGTGGCCCTTAACCCAGATGAACTCCACTTTGTGCTTGCTCTTTGCGGCAAGCAGGCGCTCCCACAGATCGCGGTTCTTGACAGGCTGCTTGTTGGCGGTCTTCCAGCCGCGCTTTTTCCAGCCGTCGATCCAGTGCTTGTTGAAGGCGTTGACGACGTATTGCGAATCGGAATGGATCTCGACCTCGCAGGGGCGGTTGAGTGCCTCGAGCGCCACGATGACCGCCATGAGCTCCATGCGGTTGTTGGTGGTCTTGGCGTAGCCACGCGAAAGCTCGGAGGTGAAGGTCTTGCCGGCGGGGTTGGTGTATTTGAGCACGGCGCCGTAGCCGCCGCGTCCCGGATTAGATCGAGCCGAGCCGTCGGTATAGATGATGACCTTCACATGGTTCCTTTCGTTGGGTACGTTTCGTGTGGGTGACCATTGTAGCGCCATGCCCGCCGGGGGCTAGCTATCTACGATTTCTGCCCCGTCTTCCGACAGTTAGTTGGCATGGATGATGTGGTTAAGCTCGTCGAGGTATTGCTGCAAGAGGGGAGAGGGCTTGCGCTCGTCGTGCATGATATAGCCTACGTGCATCGTCGGGGCGTCTGCCAGCGGGATCGATGCCATACCCCATTGCATTTCATTGGAGAGGACACCGGTCGACAAGGTGTAACCGTTCGACGTGATAAGTAAGTTAGTGAGCGTCCCGCGGTCCGAGATTCGTATGTTGCGGTCGCAGGGGATATAACTAAAAGGTTCCTCGGCGTAATAGAAGGAGTTTGAGGTTCCCTGCTCAAAGCTGTAGCGCGTATAGGGTGTGAGGTCGGCAAGGGACAGCTGGGGGCGGCGTGCGAGCGGGTGGCGCTCACTAACGAAGACGTGGACCGTCGCGTCGAAGAGGGGATGGAAGCTTGCGCGGGCATCGGCGAAGGCCTTCTGCAGAACGCGGGCGTTAAAGTTATCTAGATACAGAATGCCGATATCGCTGCGAAATGCGCGGACGTCGTCGATGATCTGCGAGGTGGTGGTTTCGCGCATGATGAACTCGAACTTACTGTCGCGGCAGCGCTCGACGACGTTGACAAAGGCCTCGACCGAAAACGCGTAGTGTTGGGCCGAGATGGCGAGGCGGGCCTGAGGTGTGCCGCCGTCCTCGTAGCGGGCTTCGAGCATGTCGGCCTGCTCTACGACCTGGCGTGCATAACCCAAAAGCTCGGTGCCGTCGTTGGTGAGTGCAACGCCGCGGCTAGAGCGCGTAAAGATTTCGATATGAAG
>CABRZJ010000150.1:0-2588 GCA_902475425.1 uncultured Collinsella sp. | reverse complement strand
ACCAGCCGAAACGGCACGCACTGGCAGCGGCTCACGATGGTGGGCAACATCACGTCTGCCGAGGTGCCCAGCAGGATGAACATAACGCCCTCGGGCGGCTCCTCGAGTGTTTTGAGCAGTGCGTTGGCGGTGTTAGCGCGCAGCTGCTCGGCACGGTCGATGATGTAGACCTTGGCCTTGGCACGGATGGGCGCCAGAGGCACGTCATCGAGCAGCTCGCGGGTCTGGGCGATGAGGTAGGGCACGTCGTCGAGCAGCTCGCGGGTCTGGGCAATGAGGTAGCCCGTGGCGCTCTCGGGCGTGTAATAGTGCACGTCGGGATGCGTGTGCCGCGCAACGCGCACGCAGCTGTCGCATGCGCCGCAGCCGTCCTGCTCGCACAGGAAGGCCTGGGCGAGCGCCCATGCGGCATCGAGCTTGCCGGCGCCGGGAGCGCCCAAAAACAGGTAGGCGTGCGATGCGCGACCGCTGGCGACGGCATTGGTCAAAAAGTCGCGCACGCGCTCTTGGGTGTCGAGCTTGGCCAGCAGGCTTGCCTGAGCGGGGGCCATGTTACTCGGCCTCCTGGGCAAGCGCGGCGGTGACGGCGTCCTGGGGGATATCGAGACCGTACGCGCGAACCTGCTCGACCGTCTTCTCGAAAACTTCCTCGACGGTCGTAGTGGCGTCGATGAGCTTTACGCGGTTTGGCTCCTCCTCGGCCTCCTGGGCAAGCGCGGCGGTGACGGCGTCTTGCGGAATGTCGAGACCGTATGCGCGAATCTGCTGGACCGTCTTCTCGAAGACTTCCTCGACGGTCGCAGTGGCGTCGATGAGTTTTACGCGGTTTGGTTCCTCGGCGGCAATGGCGCAAAATCCCTGGTAGACACGCTCTTGGAAGGCCATGCCTTTTGCCTCCATGCGATCTGCCGCGCCACGGGCTGCCATGCGTAGCGCCGCCTGCTCGGGCGTGATGTGGTAGACGAGCGTGAGCGCCGGATGCGTACCGGCGACAGCTAGGTTGTTGGCATCGCGTACCATCTGACGGTCGAGGCCATCGGCAAACGCCTGATAGCAGGTCGTGGAATCGTAGAAACGGTCACACAGGACCACCTTGCCGGCCGCAAGGGCGGGGGCGATGACCTCGTGCACCAGCTGGGCACGCGCGGCCTCGTAGAGCAGCAGCTCGCAGGTGTCACCCATCGCCGTGTTGGCGGGGTCGAGCAGCAGGGCGCGGATCTTTTCGCTGATGGCGGTACCGCCCGGCTCGCGCAGGCTCACAACCTGGTAGCCAGCGAGTTCAAGAGCGCGGGCAAGCAGGCGCGCCTGCGTGGACTTGCCGGCGCCATCGACGCCCTCGAGCGTGATAAAGCTATGTTGAGCGGGCTCAAAAGCCATGGGCGCAGCCCCTTCCTACAAGGCGCGTAAATGCAGATATATCAACCAAGCCATGATACCCCAGTGCTCGGTGCGTCCCCAATGGCTAAAGGTGCCTTTCCAAAGTTGCGGTGAAATAGGGACTGATTGAAGCTCTGAGACCGCCAAACAGTCCCTATTTCACCGCAACTTCGCACCCCCAACAGTCCCTATTTCACCGCAACTTATGAAGGGGAATTTGGGGTGCTGGGTATAATCGTCGTATTGCATTGAAATGTGGCGAAAGGAGTGGCAATGTCTCGGTATTGCGCCTCGTGCGGCAAGCTTCTTGCAGATAATGCCAAGTTCTGCACCTCGTGCGGTGCACCCGTTGAGCAAACAACCGCGAGCGATAGCCAGCCCGCTTTTGAGCAGACCGGCTCCCTCGATACGCCGCAAGCCAAGGCGGACGACCCCCTCGCCTATCGCCCCGACCCCGCCGCAAGCCCCGCGGCCGTCGAGACCACGCAGCGCATACCCGTCGCGAGCGGCTCGCCCCAACAGCAGCCGGCTCCCGCATACGCGCCCGCTTCGCCACAGACCCCCGCTCCCAAAAAGAGCGGCACCGGGCCGCTTATCGCCGTTATCGTTGTGCTGGTGGCGATCATCATCGCCCTGGTCGTTTTCTTTGTGATCAAGCCTTTCGACAACGCCGCCACGCAGACGACTGCCGAGGTAGCTAAACTGCACCATGACGTCGACGACGATGACCTAAAGCCTCTCGGCGATCCCAACAGCCTGTACGACGATGATGACGATGACGACGAGGATGGCGGCGAAGCAACGCTCTCCGAGCAGAACCTCTACCGCCGACTGAGCGAATACTACGACTTGCTCGAAGACCTCGACAACTACGTCCGTGGCTGCGCGCAGAACTTCAACGGCAGCTATCTGGAAGAAGATCGCACCACCCGTCAAAATCTCGCCGACGTCGCCGAGCGCACGGAGGACACCATCGAGCAGTATTACGACATCGTCGAGGACCTAGACGTCCCGACGAGCTCTAAGAACTACAGCTCCTGGAAGGACATCATCGCCCTGTACGATGACCTGGATCACCGCATTGACGCAATCTGTGATGCCTGGGAGATCAGCCTGAAATACGCCAAGCCTGCGGACCACAAGAATGAGATCGTGGCGCCGCTGTCGCGCGACAACGTGGCGGGCACCAATGACAATAAGTACCGCCTAGA
>CABRZJ010000149.1:0-2614 GCA_902475425.1 uncultured Collinsella sp. | reverse complement strand
CGTCGCTCGTGAGGCTGCGGGCCTTCACGTTGTCGCGCAGCTGCATGCCCATGTACTCGTGCACCAGAGCGCGGCAGGTGGGGTCGAGCACGGGGAAGGCAATCTCCACGCGGTGCTCGGTGTTGCGCGTCATCATGTCTGCCGAGCTCAGGTAAATCATGTCCGAGTCCACGCCGAAAGCATAGACGCGCGCGTGCTCCAAAAAGCGTCCGACGATGGAGCGGACATGCACGTTCTCGGTCTTGCCCGGAACACCGGGCTTGAGGCACGAGATGCCGCGGATGATCATGTCTACGCGCACGCCGGCACACGATGCCTCGGCGATCTTGTCGATAACCTCGCGGTCGGTCAGTGAGTTGAGCTTAAAGAACACGCGGGCGGGCTCGCCGGCAAGGGCGCGCTGGATCTCGCGGTCAAGCCCGCGCATGATGAGCGGTTTCAGTCCGACGGGCGCCACACCCAGGAAGCGGTAGTCGCCGCGCAGGTTGCCCAGCGACAGATTGCGGAAGAACAGGTTGGCGTCTTCACCGATGCCGGGATGGGCTGTCATGAGCATAAAGTCGCTGTAGAGTTTGGCCGTCTTCTCGTTAAAGTTGCCGGTGCCCAAGAGCGTGAGGCGGGTGAGCGCCATGCCCTCGCGATAGGTGAGCTGGCAGATCTTGGAGTGGCACTTAAAGCCTTCGGAGCCGTAGATGACGGTGCAGCCTGCCTCTTCCAGACGCTCGGCCCACTCGATGTTGTTCTGCTCGTCAAAGCGGGCGCGGAGCTCCATGAGCACCGTGACCTCTTTGCCGTTCTCGGCGGCATCGATCAGCGACTCGCATAGGCGGCTCTGCTTGGCCACGCGGTAGAGCGTGATGCGCAACGAGATGCACTCGGGATCGTAGGCTGCCTCGTGTACCAGATCCAGGAACGGATTCATGGCCTCGTAAGGGTAGAAGAGCAGCTTGTCGTGCTGCAGCACCTGCTCGCGGATGGAGCGGGTCATGTCGATGGTGGGGTTGGGCTGTGGCTTAAACGGCGTAAAGAGGAGCTCGTTGCGCAGGTGCTCGGGAATCTTGCCCTCAATGCCAAAGACGTAGCCCAGGTTGAGCGGGATATCGCAGGTAAAGACAGAGCGGCGCGAAAGCTCGAGCGCCTTGCGGATAGTCTTGAGCGTCGCCTTCTCGAGCGACCCCGAGACCGCGAGCACTACCGGCTGCAGGCGCAGGCGCTTCTTGAGAATGCGCTTCATGTGCTGGCGGTAGTCCTCTTCCTCTTCGACGCCCTCGCCGTCCGGATCGATGTCGGCGTTGCGGGTGACGCGGATCAGCGCACGATCCAGCGGCTTATAGGAGCCAAAGCAGCTGTCCAGGCAGGCGAGGATGACGTCCTCGAGCAAGATGTAGGAGTAGGTGCCGGTGGGCGAGGGGATCTCGACCACGCGGTTCATCGAGGCGGGAATCTCGATAAGGCCCAGTAGGCTCTCCTCGTCGGTGGCGCCGTCCAGACCACAGGCCAGATAGAGCGCGCCGTTGCGCAGGTTGGGGAAGGGGTGGCGAGGATCGATGACCAGCGGCGAGATGACCGGCGACACGTAGGCCTGGAAGTAGCGGGTTACAAAGGTACGCTCCTCGGGCGTAAGCGAATCGATGTGGGCGCGGTGAACGCCCAAGGTGTCGAGCTTGCCCTCGATGCTCTTAAAGATGGACTCCCAACGGGTAAGGAGCCCGGGCATTTCGGCCATGACAGCATCGACCTGTTCGGAGGCGGTCATATTGCTCTTGTTGTCGACAGGTTGTTTTTTGAGCTCCGCCAGATCGGACAGGCCGCCCACGCGCACCATGAGGAACTCATCGAGGTTGGACTCGAAGATCGAGACGAACTTTAGTCGCTCGAATAACGGAACGGTTTCGTCGAAGGCTTCGTCGAGCACGCGGTTGTCAAAGCGTAGCCAGCTGAGCTCTCGGTTTTGCGTGTATGAGAAGTCGCGCGGCGGTTTGCGCAGCTTTGCGGCGGCTTGCTTCTTTTCGATTTTGCTCGGCATATGCATCTGTCCGTTCAGTCCCCACAGGGGACGGTAGCCTAACACTATTCACTATTGTCTCAATTTAGTCGACCTGTGGCACGGACGTATTGCGTGAACGGTATCTTTACCTACTTCTTACGCTGCCAAGGCATGCAACTAACTGCCCAACTCGTTTAGAAACAATCTATATCCATACTCAATTGGTGAGGATGTATGAATAAGAATGATTGCGAGCTGAATATAATCGAATCCAAATTGAATCATGAACAAACGACATATATATGCAGAAAACCGTTTTATCTATGCAATTCCTAAACATGAAAATATTTGTGCAATCTAGCTTAATTCCTTAGAAAAAAGAACATTTACCTTTGAAAACCTGCTTTAGAGAACCGAAGTGCATCATGGGGGAATCATATGAGATATACCGTTCATCGCACTTTGCTGACCGTTCGGGGGCGAGGTGGAATTGCAGGTGGTTTTTGGATATAACTAGAGCTGTCAGCAAGCAGCGTCCCATACGGAGGGGCGCTGATACATTCGGCCAGTAAGGCCCGAAAGAAAGGTAGGAGGCCATGACGAAAGGTCTGCACGTGCCTTCCGAGA
>CABRZJ010000148.1:0-2630 GCA_902475425.1 uncultured Collinsella sp. | reverse complement strand
CTTGATGTGACGCGTAGGTTGAAGTTTTTGACGCGCTTTTTGGTAACGACGACGGAGATGGGCGTCCCATCCGGTCGGGATATGGAAATCGTAAATTGTTGCGTCAAAAGCGGTCCTTCAGATTGGGGACGGGCCGGCATACCGACCGTTCGGCATGCCGGCCCGCTCAATGGATGTGAAATTAATAACGCTCAAAGAAGGCAAGCGCGTTGTCGCTACAGAGCTTCTGCATCACGGTCTTGCCAAAATGCTTGGAAAGCATGTTCTGGAACTCGGGCATCATGCTGGCATCGGAGAGGAAAGCGGGCACCGTGGCACCGTCCCAGTCGCCGCCGAGCGCGATGACGTCCTCGCCGCCCAGGTCGAGCCAGTGCTCGATATGTGCCGCCAGCTGGTCGAAGGTGACGTCTGCGGCGGTCTTGTCGGTTGCGTCGTTGGATAGGAACTCGCTGCAGTAGTTGAGGCCGACGATGCCGCCCATGTCGCGAATGGTGCGGAACTGGTCGTCGGTGAGGTTGCGCTTGACGCCGCAAACCGCACGGGAGTTGGAGTGGCTGGCGACGAAGGGGCGCGTGACGTGGGCGACAACCTCGTCAAAGCACTCATCGTTGAGGTGGGAGACGTCGAGTACCATGCCGGCGTGCTCCATCTGCGTAAGTGCCTCGATGCCGGCGGCGGTGAGGCCGGCGTGGGTATCGTGTCCGCTCGCGAGCGGTCCCTGCGCGTTCCAGCTGAGTGACGACATAAGCACGCCCAAGCTCTTGAGCACCTCGATCAGTGCGGGGTCCTCGGCAAAGAACGTGGCGTTTTCGATGGTGTGGATGCAAGCGACCTTACCGTCCTTGAGCGCGGGGCGAATGTCTGCGGCGCTGCGTACGTTGACCATGCGGTCGTGGTTGAGCATTGCCTGGCCGCTCATATGCGCCATGATTTGCGCCTGGAAGCGCGCGGCGTGGGCGGTGGGAATCTCGTCGGGGACAAACGTGGCGAAGCACTGTGCCCACGGCGTGTTGCCGATCTTTGCGAGCGAGATGGCGCAGGCGTTGCCCTCGATGAGGTCGAAATCTTGCGGATGCGTTTCGTCGCCGGGGAAATAACCGTCGGTGCCGGCGGTAAAGCGCAGGTCGAGATCGAGCGTGGCCCAGCCGATTCGGTCGGCGGTGTCGCAGTGTAGGTCAAATACGGGATATGCCATGGTTCCTCCGGTTGCAGCGTTTCTTTGCAAACTGTCATTGAATTGTATGACTAGGGTATAGTTAGCGCCATATGTTCATGGCGGCCCGCGTTGTGCGCCGCCCTTATCACGGAGGTTACCATGTCCAACCAGGGCAAGAAGGTCAAGACCCATTATCGCGGCACGCTCGACGACGGCACGCAGTTCGATAGCTCCTACGATCGCGGCGAGCCGCTGGAGTTCACCTGCGGCGCCGGTCAGATGATCAAGGGCTTCGACGCCACTGTTGTCGACATGCAGGTGGGCGAGAAGAAGACCGTGCACATCCCGGCTGCCGATGCCTACGGCGAGCACAATCCCGAGATGGTTCTGACCTTCCCGGCCGAACAGGTTCCCAACATCGAGCAGATCGAGAAGGGCATGAAGCTCTTCCTGTCCACGCCGAGCGGCATGCCCGTCCCCGCCGTCGTCATTGACGTGACGCCCGAGGCTGTGACGCTCGACGCCAACCACGAGCTGGCCGGCAAGGACCTCAACTTTGATATCGAGCTCGTCGAGGTCGAGGGTTAGAGTATGCCTGAACGCTTGGTTTCGACGACATGCTTGGGAAATCTCAACGATCCGTCCTATGAACTCCTGCTTCGCCGGGAGCTGGGCGGTGTCTTTGAGGTCGATGAGCTACTGCTCGATTGGGACCAGGCCGATGTATGTGCGTTTGTGGGCGCGACGGAGCTGGGGCGCACGGTCGATGTTCGGCTGGATGCTGCCGACGGCGGTCGTCTTGCCGATGGCGACGTGCTCGCCATTGACCGTTCGGGCGTGGTGCCTGTGGCGGTCGTCGTGCGCCTGCGCAGCGCCGAGGCTTATTTGGTCGAAGTCGACCGCATGGATCCGATTGCGCTCGCGCATGCGTGCTGGGAGATCGGCAACATGCATGCGCCGCTCTTCCGGGGCGACTCGGACGAGCATACCGTGCGCATGTATACGCCGGTGCAGCCTGTTTTGGGCCGCATGCTCCGGGGTGTCGAGGGTGTTCGGCTCTCGGTGGTCACACGTGAGCTCGATGCCAGCCGGCGCTTTGCGTCGAGTGCGGCGGAGGTCGTCGTGAGCATGGCTCCCGACTTTACGATCGTAAAGAAGGCGCGCGGTTAACGTGCGTATGAGTAAGACGGACTTTGAGAGGCAACTATTCAAAGTCCGTCTTACTGTTGATGAGGTGCTTTGGGGGAAAGCATATGGGTCTTGAGGGAATCAAGCTGATTGCATGCGATTTGGACGGCACGTTGCTGCATCCGGGGGAGCGCGAGCCGCGTTCCGAGGCCTTTGAGCTTATCGATGAGCTGCATCGTCGCGGTATCGTGTTTATGCCGGCGAGCGGCCGTCAATATGCGAGCTTGCGCCACCTGTTTGCCCCGGTGGCCGATGAGCTCGCCTATGTATGCGAAAACGGAGCCCT
>CABRZJ010000147.1:0-2641 GCA_902475425.1 uncultured Collinsella sp. | reverse complement strand
AGTAGTCGAACTGGGTCTTCACGTAGGTGAAGCCGTTGATGCGGGCGATGATCTGAGCAGCGTCCTTGCCCAGACCGTTGAGGATGACGCGCAGCGGCTTCTTGCGAGCCTTGTTGGCGTTTAGAGCCAGGCCGATAGCACCCTCAGCGGCAGCGAAGGACTCGTGACCGGCCAGGAAGGCGAAGCACTCGGTGTCGTCGGAGAGCAGCATAGCGCCCAGGTTGCCGTGGCCCAGACCGACCTTGCGGTCCTCGGCGACGGAGCCGGGAACGGTGAAGGCCTGGATGCCCTCGCCGATGATGGCGGCAGCCTCAGAAGCGGACTTGGCGCCACGCTTGACAGCGAGAGCGCAACCGAGGGTGTAGGCCCACTCGGCGTTCTGGAAGGCGATGGACTGGGTGTTGTTGACGATCTCACGCGGGTTGAAGCCCTTGTCGGTGCAGATCTGCAGAGCTTCCTCGAGGGAGGCGATGCCGTTGTCGGCGAGGCACTTGTTGATCTTGTCAGCGCGGCGCTCGTAACCTTCGAACGTAACAGTCATAGTTATTTCCCTCCCTTTCTACTCGTGAACCGGGAACACGCTGGCGACGGAGTGAGTCTCCTCGTCGGTGCGCGGGTCGATGTACTTGGCAGCGTTCTCCCACTGACCATAGTGGCCCATAGCGCCAGCGATGGCCTCCTCGGGGGTCTTGCCGGCCTTGACGGCGTCGGTGAACTTGCCGAGGTTCAGGAACTCGAATGCGATGATCTCGTTCTTGTCGTTGAGAGCCATGCGGGTGACGTAGCCCTGAGCGAGCTCGAGGTAACGAGCGCCCTTGGCCTTGGTGCCGAACATGGTGCCGACCTGAGAGCGAAGGCCCTTGCCGAGGTCGTCGAGGGAGGCGCCCACGGGCAGGCCGCCCTCGGAGAACGCGGTCTGGCTGCGGCCGTAAACGATCTGCAGGAAGATCTCGCGCATAGCAACGTTGATGGCGTCGCAGACGAGGTCGGTGTTGAGGGCCTCGAGGATGGTCTTACCGGGAAGGATCTCGGAAGCCATGGCGGCAGAGTGGGTCATACCCGAGCAGCCGATGGTCTCAACGAGGGCCTCCTCGATGATGCCGTCCTTGACGTTCAGCGTGAGCTTGCAGGCGCCCTGCTGAGGTGCGCACCAACCCACACCGTGCGTAAGACCGGAGATGTCGGAAATCTCCTTAGCCTGGACCCACTTGCCCTCCTCGGGGATGGGTGCGGGGCCGTGGTATGCACCCTTGGCAACGGGGCACATGTTCTCCACTTCCTGTGAGTACTGCATGCCTCTCCTCTCTATCGTGTTGGCGTCCCGTCTGGGGGCCGTGGCTGGCGATTGCCGGGCGACCCTTCGAAAGGGACATGACATGCAGCCCCTATAATACCGCGAAATGCACGGAATATTCGGCGAACGGCTCAGTTTTCGTAGCGAGATGCGCGGAACTTTCAATTGAAACGGTTTAACTCTATATTCTGTGGTCGTGCACTTCCGTAGAGGGGGTCCGTCTTGGGCAAGCTTTTGGTCAGCTTTTGTAAGCGTTGCAGGGGTTGACCTGTTGCAACGGTGCCGTTCGCCGCCTGTTTACTGCCTTTGGCCGCGCGAGCGAATTGTTTTGCGTGAATGTTTTGATGGCACGCTTCAATCGTGCTGTATTGGATGGCAAGCAGATCCCGGCGAAGGGAGCGCCATGCAGCGCGTTTGGAGAACGGTTACCGGCTTTTACCATGTCTGTGCCCGCGGTACGGGCAAGCAGCTCATCTTTGAGGGCGATGAAGACCGGTGGGAGTTCTTGGAGCTGATGCGTGAGTGCTGCCGCAAGGCGGGCGTGACGGTTATCGCCTGGTGCCTTATGGGCAATCACGTGCGTCTGGTGCTTGCAGATTACGAGGACGCGATGAGCGCGGCGATGCACCGGCTGCTTTTGGCGTACGCGCGGCGGTTCAATAAACGCACGGGGCGCACAGGGCATCTGTTCCAGAACCGTTTTGACCGGCGCTCGCTCGATACCGACTGGCAAGTGATGGAGGCTATTCGCTCCGTTCACGCCGATCCGCAGGAGGCGGGCATCAGTCTCATTGAGCGTTATCCCTGGAGCAGCTTTCCGGAGCATTTGTGCGCTTACGACGGTGACGCGGCCGATGTCGCGAGGGGATTTTCTGATCCTTCTTGCGTGCTTGAGCTTTTTGGTTCTGCCGAGGGCTTTATTGCCTATTCGCTTTCGACGCCCGACGGCGGCGAACCGGCGCTGCGCGATATGAAAGAGACAGAGTGGGAACGCCACGCCTTTGCCGACAAGTTGGCGAAGAGCCTCGGGGCTCCGCTCCATGGGGTTAAAGACGCACCGCCTGCGCAGCGCGATACCGTTATTTTTGGATTGCACGATGCCGGTTTTACGGTGCGCCAGATTGAGCGGTATACCGGGATTGGCAAAAGTACCGTCTCTCGTATCGTGCGCGCTTATGCGCGGGTGAAGGCACAGACTGAGCTCTCGGAATAGAAAATGGCCGAACCACTCTTGTCAAGCGATTCGGCCAACAAAAATCTTAAGATTTGGGACAAGTACTACTGATTATTTCGCCCCTCGAGCATGCCGTCGAGGGTGCGCCAGGCGAGCTCGGCGCATTTGACGCG
>CABRZJ010000146.1:0-2657 GCA_902475425.1 uncultured Collinsella sp. | reverse complement strand
TTTTGGTAGGGCGAGCCCTCTTTTACGAACAGGCCAAAGTAGCCAATGAAGTACGGGTCGGAAAAGCCGACGGACTCCTCGCGCTCGGGCGTGGCGCTCATGCCGGCAATGATGAGGTCGATCTGGCCGTTGTTGAGCGAATCGATAAGACCCGAGAAGCCCTGCTTGACGGCGACGGGCTCGCCACCGAGGGCCTTGCAGACGATCTTGGCGATCTGCACGTCGTAACCATCGGCATAGGCGCCCTGCACGTTGTCGATGGGGATAGTGTACTTGCTGGCTTCGGAGACCTGCCAGTTGTACGGGGCGTAGGCCGCCTCCATGCCGATGCGGATCTTGTCCTTGCCGATCACGGAATCGGACAGGTCGTCGCGACCGCCGCCCGTCGTGGGCTGGGCCACTTCCAGCGTGGAGGGGCGCTGGCAACCGGCAAGTGCGCCGGCGACGACGGAAGCGCTCGCAGCAAACGCACTGCCTAAGAAGATACGACGGCTGCACACCGGCTGTGGATGCGCGTCGCGTTGATGGGGAGAATGCATAATCTGCCTTCCCTGTTGAATCGTATGCTGACGACTTAACAGGATATACGCCAGCAACTAGCAGCGCAGCACAAGCTCGAATAATTAATAGACACGCGGTAGTCATTGGGGACGCCGATGTTTTGGCAATGCCGGCGAGCGACGTCCAGAGCGAACAAGTGGCATGAAAAAGGCAAGGCATGACCAGAAGGTCTATGCCTTGCCTTTTGAATGACAACTTGTCGCTCTGGACGACGCGCAGCATCGACCGAGCGGCGGAACCTCTAGAGCAAGGTAACGCTAAAACTGCGCTTGTCCGTCTCGCCCGGCGCCAGCGTGATCGTGTTGACCTTGTGCTCAAAAACGTCGTCCTCGGTGTCCATGGTGGTGTGACCGGTCCAGGGCTCGAGCGCCACAAACGGGGCGTCGTTGGCGGCAGACCACACGCCGATGTACTTAAAGCCCTCAAAGTCGATCTTGACGCCGTGGCCCGACTTGCGACCGCGCAGCGTGAGCGTGGAGCCCGGGGTATCGGTGAACATGATGGCATCGTTATCGAAGCTGCGGTGCGTAATGGGCAGCACGTCCGAGTTATCGGGAGCCTTGTAGCTACCCTCGAACGTCATAAGACCGTCGGGCGTGATGATGGGAGCCTCGTTAGTCCAAGCCTCGGTAAACGCCAGCTCGTAATCCTCGAACGCCTCGTCTTCGGCACCGGGGGCGGGCACGTTGAATGCAGGATGACCGCCCACCGAGAACGGCAGGGCCACGTCGCCGGTGTTGGTGACGGCAAAGGTCTGCGTGAGCGTGGCGTCGCCGGTCAGGGCATAGGTCATGTTGAGCTTAAAGTGGAACGGGAACGCCTTGAGCGACTCGGGCGTGTCAGTGATCTCGTACGTTACCGAGGAGCCGTCCTCCGAAACCTCGACCAACTTGTGCTCGACGATGCGAGCGAGTCCGTGGCGCGGCATCTCGCAGGTGCCGGCCGCAGATGTCGCCATGTTGTTGCGCAGCGATCCCACGATGGGGAACAGGATAGGCGCATGCTTGCCCCAAAAGGCCGGGTCGCCCTGCCACAGATACTCGTTGCCGTTGAGGGCAAGGCTCGTGAGCTGGGCGCCCATGGAATCGATGGCCGCGATGAGGCCGCCGCGCTTGATGGTAGTGACGGTGGACATGCTACTTCCTCCAATAGTAAACAACGGTGTCGAGGGCTATTGTCCCACTCTTGGCAGCGGGGTTGAGCGACAGGTGCAGTTATTGAGCAATAGCGTAAAGGTCAAACCCGCCCTGCGGCGTGCTATCGACCGTATCGGGCGCCTGTGAATTAAAACTCACCGGAACCATGCGCTTTGAGGCACGGTAACGCGTGCCGTCGGTGGCGACGGGCGGCTCATCGACCGTGAGCTCGTAGTCGCCGGGCTTGAGCTCGATGCCGTCACCTTCGGAATTGACGTATTGGTACTCGTCGATCGCTTGCCCCTTGAGCGTGCGACCCACGATATGGACGAGCATCTGGCTGTCGCCGCGCGCGGTGTCCCACGTCGCGCCGTCCTTGACCTCGACCGATACATGCACCGAGCGCGTGCGGCTGAGCGATTGCTCGACAGACATCTCGACCTTGGCGGCGTCTTGGCGCTGCTGCTCGACATGACCCCAGATGCTGCCGATCGCCGAGCAAGCGATGACGCCGGCCATAAAGGCGATGAGAATGGGGCCGAGCGGAGAGCGACGGCCCGCGTCTTCCTCGCGAGCCAGGTTGGGGCGATGGGTGGGGGCGGGCGCCTGGGCACCCTGCGCGGGCACGTCGAGTATGCTGAAGGATGCCGTGCTGCCGGGGTCGATGGTATGGCGCGGCTGTGGGGTCTTTGCCGGCGAGATCGACATATCAGCCGGCTCGCCGAGCGTGGCCGTGGCATCGGCCTTCGCCTCGTCGGCCTCGGCCTGGGCCCAAGCCTGTTCAAAGGTTAGGGGTTCGGCGGCATCGGAGGCGGCTTCAGGCTCGACACCGGCATCGTTGCCGGTCTCGTCCTCGTCGCTCGACACGTCACACGGCGCGGGCTCGTCCCACTCTTCGTCCGGAGCCTCGCCCTCGCTATACCACCATTCAAAGTTATCGATATCCATACGGGGCGCCCC
>CABRZJ010000145.1:0-2669 GCA_902475425.1 uncultured Collinsella sp. | reverse complement strand
ATCGCCTATGGCGGCGCGGCCACCTTTAAGCGCAACGACGACGTGCGCGAGGCATTTGCGGCAACCCCGCTCGATCGCATTTTGTTCGAGACGGATTGCCCGTATATGGCGCCGGAGCCCATTCGTGGTCTTGAGTGTGAGCCGGCAATGATTTCCATCACGGCAAACACGCTAGTCAATGACCGTGTCGATCGTACCGGTGAGGATCCTGAACCGATTGCGCAGGCCGCCTGGGAAAATGCTCGCAAACTTTTTCAAAAATAGTTCTTGCGTTCGCGGTGGCGCTCCGTTATTCTAATTCCTGCACGCGGGCGTGGCGGAATTGGCAGACGCGTACGGTTCAGGTCCGTATGGGGGCAACCCCATGAAGGTTCAAGTCCTTTCGCCCGCACCATTAAATGAAAGAGCTCCCAGCAATGGGGGCTTTTTTGTTATGGGTCTCCTGTTGGTGTCACGTGGCTGCTTCGTGCGGGTATCCTAGTGCCAACGTACGCCTATCAGAGGAGAGACCATGCTGTTGTCCGGTATCATCGCTGCCCTTACGAGCCTTCTACTCCCCATCATCATTTTGTTGCTGCTGCTCCCCAACGCCTGTTATGTCGTTGAACAGCAGCACGCCGTAATCATCGAGCGCTTGGGTAAGTTCAACCGTATCGTCAACGCGGGCTTCCACGTGAAGGTGCCCGTGATCGACCGCAAGGCCGCCACGGTGAGCCTGCGCACCATGAAAAACGGTTTTGGCATCGACGTTAAGACCCAGGACAACGTGACCATCGGTCTTGAGGTCTCCGCTCAGTACCACGTGAGCTACGACATGGGCGCCGGCCCGGCAGATTCGGGCATCTACAAGAGCTACTACATGCTGCAGGAGCCCGTCGACCAGATGCGCGACTTCATCACCGACGCCCTGCGCTCCTCCATTCCCGTCTACACACTCGATGAGGTCTTTGCCAAGAAGGATGACATCGCCAAGGATGTCAACGCTACCGTTTCCGAGCAGATGGCCGCCTACGGCTTCACCCTCGTGTCGACGCTCATCACCAAGATCGCGCTGCCGACCGAGGTCGAGAACTCCATGAACGACATCAACGCCGCCCAGCGCAAGCGCGCTGCTGCGCAGGAGCTCGCCGAGGCCGACCGCATCAAGCGCGTTACCGAGGCGACCGCCGAGGCCGAGGCAATGGAAAAGGCGGGCGAGGGCATCGCCAACCAGCGCAAGGCCATCGCACTGGGTATCAAAGATTCGCTCGAGATCATCCAGGAGACGGGTGTCGGCAATGACGAGGCCAACCAACTGTTCATGTTTACGCAGTGGTCTGAGATGATGACGGAGTTCGCTCGCACGGGTAAAACCTCGACGGTCGTGCTGCCGAGCGACTTTTCGCAGTCGGCCTCGATGTTCGAGCAGATGCTGGCCGCCGGCAAAGTTCAAAACGATTCGAAGGAGTAGGCGCGCGTGAAATACACCGTCGTTTGCGTCGGTAAGCTCAAGGAGCGCTTTTGGAAGGACGCGTGCGCTGAGTACACCAAGCGCCTAGGTGCCTATGCCAAGGTGGATATCCGCGAGGTGGCCGATATCGACCCGGCTAAGGCGGGCGGCGTGGATGTCGCGCGCGACAAGGAGGGGGCGGCGATTCTTACAGCCCTGCCGCCTCGAGCACATGTGATCTTGCTGGCCATTGAGGGCAAAGAGCGCTCGAGCGAGGAACTTTCGGCGCGGCTCGATGATCTTATGCTACGTGGTAACAGCGACATCGCCTTTGTAATTGGCGGATCGGACGGCGTGAGCGATGACGTGCGCGCACGAGCCGACGAGATGCTCAGCTTTGGACGTATTACCTTGCCGCATAACTTGGCGCGCGTGGTGCTGCTGGAGCAGATCTACCGCGCCTGCAAGATTAGCCGCGGCGAGCCGTATCACAAATAGGTCAGCAATACGAAACAATGGCGTGGGACAATAGCTTTCGTTTTGAGGAATGTGTCTGAAAGGACTATGTGATATGAAGATTGGATTTGTCGGTTTTGGCAATATGGCGAGCGCTATGGCCGATGGCTGGATCGCTGCCGGTGTAGCTGCGAGCGACATGTGCGCCTGTGCGGGTCGCTACGACGCACTGGTTGAGCGCTGTGAGGCGCGCGGGATGGCCGCTTGCCACGATGCCGCCGAGGTTGTCGCCGCATCCGATATCGTGGTCGCTGCGGTCAAGCCGTACATGATCGAGAAGGTATTCGCCCCGCTCAAGGATGCTCTTGCCAAAAAGGTCGTTCTGTCGGTTGCCTGGACCTGGGACAGTGCCAAGTGGGAGCAGGTCCTGCCGGGCGTCGCGCATATCTCGACGGTGCCCAACACGCCGGTTTCGGTGGGCGAGGGCGTCATCGCTTGCGAGAAGGCTTCCACGCTTAGTGATGAGCAGAGCGCAGTGGTGCTTGATCTGCTTGGCAAGCTCGGTGCGGTGGTCGAGCTCGATACGAGCCTGCTGTTCGTGGGCGGCACGGTGGGTGGTTGCGCTCCGGCATTTGTCGCTATGGCAATCGAGGCCCTGGGCGATGCAGCGGTCAAGCACGGTATCCCGCGTGCTGATGCCTATCGCATTGTGAGCCAGATGGTGCTGGGTACGGCAAAGCTGCAGCTCGCAACCGGTCAGCATCCCGCAGCGATGAAGGATGCC
>CABRZJ010000144.1:0-2731 GCA_902475425.1 uncultured Collinsella sp. | reverse complement strand
AAAGTACACCGTGCACAAAAAGGAGGCCTCCGCATCGCCGCGGAGGCCTCCTTTTTTGTGCGGATAACCAATTAGGCACCGTCGCAGGTTGCCGCTTAGGGGCGTTTGCAGCGTCGGCTACGATAGGTCGTCCTCGTAAGGCATTAAATCGGCAAGGTAGCCCTTCTCCTTGAGTATGGCCTCGATCTCGTCGAGGGTCTGCTCGTCTTCTGCCGCAATGCGGTGAAAGTGGTAGCCGCTGGTCACCGTCAGCAGCGGGAAGCTCTTGCCGCTGGCGATGCCCTCTAGGTAGCGCTCGACATCGCGACGATTGCGGATGTCCAAGTCGGCCGTGATCTTACCGTACACGCGGTGATTGACGATCACGTTGAGCACGGCGCCGCCGGCGTCGACGATACTCGTGAGCTCATCGCCTGCCTGCTCCACGCTGTGGCGAACCTTGACCAAGCGCGTGGGCACGGCGGGGCTGCTGGGGGCCTCCTGCAGCACATAACCACGGTTGGTTGCCACAACATCGTGCCCATCGGCACGCAACAGGGCAATATCCTGAACCACGACCTGACGGCTCACGCCAACCTCGCGGGCAAGCGCGCTGCCCGAAACGGGCCCCTTGGCTCCCTCGAGCACGCCCATGATGGCACGGCGACGCTCGCGGGCGTTCATTATTTACCGTCCAGCAGACGCAGGTGCTTAAGCGAGAGGTCGAGGATCGGCGCGGAGTGCGTCAGCGCCCCCGAGCTAATAAAGTCAACGCCCAGGTCGGCGAGCGCGCGGATATTGCTGGCGTCCACGTTGCCCGAACACTCGGTCTTGGCGCGGCCGGCGATAAGCTCAATCGCGGCAGCCATATCGTCGTGGGTCATGTTGTCGAACATGATGATATCGGCGCCGGCCTCCACGGCCTCGCGCACCATGTCCAGGTTCTCGCACTCGATCTCGACCGTCGTGGTAAACGATGCATGGACGCGCGCCATCTCGATTGCACGCGTCACACCGCCGGCGGCATCGATGTGGTTGTCCTTGAGCATGACGGCCGTCGACAGGTTGTAGCGATGGTTGCTGCCGCCGCCGATCTCAACCGCCGCCTTCTCGAAAACGCGCATGCCCGGCGTGGTCTTGCGCGTATCGACGAGCACGGTCTTGGTGCCCTCGAGCACCGCGGCCATTCTGTGCGTATAGGTAGCGATACCGCTCATGCGCTGCAGGTAGTTAAGCGCCACGCGCTCGCCCGAAAGCAGCACGCGCGCATCGCCGCGCACCTGGCCCACGTGGTCGCCGGCGTGCACCTCGTCACCGTCGGCAACATCAAACAGCACCGAGCTCTGCGAATCCAGCAGCTCAAAGGTGCGAGCGAACACATCCAAGCCCGCGATGATGCCATCTGCCTTGGCGATAAGCTCCACCGTGGCGGGGCGCGCCGTGGGGCACACACTCGCCGTGCTCACATCCTCAAACGTGATGTCCTCGCGCAGGGCCTGCAGAATCAGATCATCGACGACGAGCTTCATGGTAATGGGATTCATGGTCTACTCCTCCACGGCCTGCGTGCCGGCGGCACGGGCCAAATCATCGATCGCCAGGGTATCGGCGCTCAGAGCGCGATGGCGGCCATCGAGCGCGGGCTCGCCCGCCTGCTCCACGTCGAGCGACTCGCCGGTGCGCATGCACCAGGCGGCACGGCGGCCCCAAACCAGGGACTCGAGCAGGCTGTTGGAAGCCAGGCGATTCTTGCCGTGCACGCCGTTGCAGGCCGTCTCACCGGCTGCGTAGAGCTCGGGCATCGAGGTGCGGCCGTCCTTGTCGACCCACACGCCGCCCATAAAGTAGTGCTGCGTAGGCGTAACGGGGATGGGCTCGTCCAAGATGTCGCGGCCGTCCTCCAAGCAGCGTGCGCGAATGTTGGCGAAGTGCCCGGTCACTACATCGCGCTCGACGGGGGCAAAGCTCAGCCACTCGTGCTCGGTACCGTCCTGCTTCATCTGCTCGCGAATAGCGGCAGCGACCACATCGCGCGGCTGAAGCTCGTCGGTAAAGCGCTCACCAGCGGCGTTGAGCAAAATCGCGCCCTCGCCGCGGCAGCTCTCGCTGATCAGGAAGGTGCGGCCCGGCTGCGGCGAGAACAGTCCCGTGGGGTGAATCTGCACGTAGTCCAGGTGCTCCATCTTAATGCCATGCTCCTGAGCGATGTAGCAGGCGTCGCCCGTGAGCTGCGGGTAGTTGGTCGAGTGGTCGTACACGCCGCCAATGCCACCCGTCGCCCACAGCGTGTGGCGGGCATGGATCTTAAACGGCTTACCGGCATGCACGCCCTCAGCGGCATTTGCCAGCTCGTCGGCGGGGCGAACCGAGTTGTCCTCGTCCACGGCTACGGCGACGACGCCGGTGCACACCGTGGCGCCATCGCGCTCGGCGGTCAGGATGTCGGTCATGGCCACGTGCTCCAAAATCTGCACGTTGTCCAGCTTGCGAACGGCCTGGAGCAGCTTGGTCGTGATCTCCTTGCCCGTAATGTCGGCATGGAAGGCAATGCGCGGACGGCTGTGCGCGCCCTCGCGGGTAAAATTGAGGCTGCCGTCGGCCTTGCGCTCAAAATCCACGCCCATCGCTAGCAGGTCGTTGATGACCGAGCGACTCGAGCGAATCATGATGTCGACGCTCTCGCGGCGGTTCTCGTAGTGGCCGGCGTGCATGGTGTCCTCAAAGAAGGCATCGTAGTCAGAGCCTTCGGGCA
>CABRZJ010000143.1:0-2825 GCA_902475425.1 uncultured Collinsella sp. | reverse complement strand
GCCGCGGCCGTGCTGGGTGCCGTGGGCGGCGACGCTAAGAGCGCGCTCGAGGTGCTCGAGAGCGTTAACGATGAAGACCGCGCTCGCGTGGCCGAGCTCCTCGCCGACGCCGGCTACTGCGATGTGTCGCTTGTCGAGGGTGTGCCCAACCTCTACATCAAGGTGACTGCGACGGCCGGGGGCCATACGGCGGTCGTCGAGATTACCGATCACCACACTAATGTCACGTGCCATACGCTCGATGGTATTCCGGTATGCGGCAAGTCGGCGGGGGAGTGCGCCGCCTGCGCCGAGCGCGTGGTGGCCGAGCGTGCGGCAGATAACGCCGATACGCCCATGTCCATTGATTCCATCATCGACTTTATCGAGGACGGTGACATTGAGGGCGCCCGCGCTGCCGTTGAGCGTCAGATTGAGCTGAATGGCGCAATCAGTGCCGAGGGCCTTGCGCACGCTTGGGGCGCCGAGGTGGGTCGTACGCTGCTGGGTGCTCGTGCCGATGACGTCGCCTGCCGTGCCCGTGCCCGTGCGGCCGCCGGGTCCGACGCCCGCATGAACGGTTGCGCGCTGCCGGTCGCCATTGTGTGCGGCTCGGGCAATCAAGGCATTACCTGCGCATTGCCCGTCATGGAGTATGCCGAGTACCTGCGTTGCGACCACGAGCGTCTGGTGCGCGCCGTGATGCTGTCCGATCTTATCGCCGTGCATATCAAGAGCTATATTGGTGCGCTTTCGGCGTTTTGCGGTGCTATTTGCGCCGCGTGCGGCGCCGGCGCTGCGATTACCTGGCTGTGCGGTGGCACGCGCGAGCAGATTGGCGCGACGGTCTCGAATACGCTCGGTAACGTGGGCGGCATCGTGTGCGACGGCGCCAAGGCGAGTTGTGCCGCCAAGATTTCGGCTGCCGTCGATGCGGCGATTCTGGGACATGACATGGCCATGCAGGGGCGTGGCTTCCGTGCCGGCGAGGGTTTGATCCAGGATACCGTCGAGCAGACGATTGCCAGCATGGGCTACGTGGGCCGTGTGGGTATGAAGGACACCGACGTCGAGATCCTCAACATCATGATCGGCAAAACCCAGGTGTGCTAGTTACGCGGTTTTACCAAACCGCGTAACCAATCGACGCTGCAAATGCCCCTAAGCGGCAATCTGCCTTTCAATCGTCGGGCATGGCCAGAAGGCCTATGCCCTCCTCTTTCAAGGCACATTGCTCGCTTAGGGGCATTTTCGCTGACTTGTGCTCAACCTGCGGCGATATTTGGTTTGGAGCGAGGGGTCCTATGACAGTTCGTCGGCTACTTGGTGTTCGTAGAAGGCTTCTACTACGGCGTTGAAATCGCGGGCGAAGTCTTCCATGGTTCCGTGCCAGGTGGCTCGGCTGGGCTTGCCTTGGCCCACAAAGGCGGTTTGGATGCCGCAATCGGGGGACGGGAAGTCGCGTTTGGGATCGTTGCCCACCATAAGGACCTCGTGTGGCTCGAGTCCCATCACCTGAAGCTGCTCTAGATAGTAGGTGGCATCGGGCTTGCAGCGGGTGGTGTTTCCCATGTGCGTGACGAGCTCAAAGGGGGCGTCGGCCAGGTCGCCCCAACCCATGCGGCACTCGATGGCCCCCTGGGGAAAGCTGGGGTTGGTAAAGAGCGCGCAGCGCAGTCCTGCGTCCTGTACGGCCTGGAGAGCGGCGTGTGCGCCCGGCATGGCGTGGGCGTTGATGACATCGTCGTTCTTGTACGGAAGCACTTCGCGGTCGTAGTAGGTAAACGCCTCGTAGATGAGGGGATCGGAGAGGCAGATGCCGCATCGGCGCTCGACCTCGGTGCGGTAAAATTCAAGATTGGTGCGGTTGTCCGTGCCGCTTCGGCGGTTGGCGTTGAGGTCGACCAGAATGGTGCCGAGGCGCGCCATCGTGCCACCGCGGCTGCGGCGTCCATATCGAAAACGACTGCTTTGAGCACGCGGGCACCTTTCTCGATAAATCGTTCCAGAATCGTTGCTCCGGATACTTTACCCCAAAGCCGTATGCCTAACTGCCTATCGTCAACTTATGGAGACGGTCGTCCACAAGATTGCGAAAAAGTCTCCATACGAGTAAAAAATCGCAGTTCACGCTTGAAATCGAAATGATTTCCCCGTAACCTATACGAACGTGATTGCATAAGCGTCACATTAGTATCTGTCGGCTCCCGAGTGTTCCTAAACGTTGTGTGCTTGTCGCACCCTTCTGTAGGTCCTAGCAATCGGGGCCCCGTAGTTCGAAAGGGGTCCACCTTTGAGTGAGATTCAGAACTCGTCCATTTTCTCTCTTGACGATGTCAACGAGGAGGAGATGAACAACCTCATCGACGGTACGATTACCGACTTTGATGAGGGCGATCTCGTTAACGGCACTGTCGTTAAGATCGAGCATGACGAGGTGCTCGTTGACATCGGATTCAAGTCCGAGGGCGTTATCCCGGTCCGCGAGCTGTCCATCCGCAAGGACGCTAACCCTGCAGACATCGTTGCACTCGGTGATCCCATCGAGGCTCTGGTTCTCCAGAAGGAGGACAAGGACGGTCGTCTGGTCCTGTCCAAGAAGCGTGCCGAGTACGAGCGTGCTTGGAACCGCATCGAGGAGAAGTTCAACTCCGGCGAGAACGTCGAGGGCGAGGTTATCGAGGTTGTCAAGGGCGGCCTGATCCTCGACATCGGCCTGCGTGGCTTCCTGCCCGCTTCCCTCGTCGACCTCCGTCGTGTCAAGGACCTCACTTCCTACATGGGCACTCGTATCGAGGCCCGCGTCATCGAGATGGACCGCAACCGCAACAACGTCGTCCTCTCCC
>CABRZJ010000142.1:0-2998 GCA_902475425.1 uncultured Collinsella sp. | reverse complement strand
CGTCGTTGGTGAGTGCAACGCCGCGGCTAGAGCGCGTAAAGATTTCGATATGAAGCTCCTGCTCCAGGCTTTTGACGGCATTGGAGATATTGGACTGTGCCGTATAGAGGCGCTGGGCTGCGGCGTTGATCGATCCGGACTCTGCCACGGCGATCAAAAAGCGAAGCTGCTGGAGGGTCATCGGCGCCCATCCTTTCGAGTGCTATCTACAAAACCGATAACAGGTTAGCGCTTTTAAGTGATTGACCCGAGGAGACGATGCTCGTACTATTCAAAACACACAAAGGCGGTAGGTAATTAAGCCGACCACGGAACCGGGATGCGAAAGGAGGCCCGCATATGAATTGCTTACCAAGACGAATGCCGGGCTCCTGTTTGCGCCCGTCGGCGTGATCAGGAGACAGCGACTTACTTCTCTCTTTTTATTTACTTTCGTCCGATCAAGGAGATTATCATGAGCCAGTTCATCAACAACCCCGAGCACACCTTTGGTTTCGATACCCTGCAGCTGCACGTTGGCCAGGAGAGCGCCGATCCTGCATCCGACTCTCGTGCCGTGCCTATCTACCAGACCACGAGCTATGTGTTCCGCAACTCCCAGCACGCCGCCGACCGCTTTGGTCTTGCCGACGCCGGTAACATCTACGGCCGTCTGACCAACTCCACCCAGGGCGTCTTCGAGGACCGTATCGCCGCACTCGAGGGTGGCGTGGCAGGTCTTGCCGTCGCCTCCGGTGCTGCTGCTATCACCTATACCCTGCAGGCTCTTGCCCAGGCCGGTGACCACGTGGTGGCTCAGAAGACCATCTACGGTGGTTCCTACAACCTGCTGGAGCATACGCTCTCCCAGTTTGGTGTCGAGACCACGTTTGTCGATGCCCATAACCTGGAAGAGGTCGAGGGTGCCATCAAGGACAACACCACGGTCATTTACCTTGAGACGCTCGGCAACCCCAACTCCGACATCCCCAACATTGACGCCACCTCCGAGGTCGCCAAGAAGCACGGTCTGCCGGTTGTCGTCGACAACACCTTCGGCACCCCGTATCTGTTCCGTCCGCTGGAGCATGGTGCCAACATCGTCGTCCACTCTGCAACCAAGTTCATCGGCGGCCACGGCACCTCGCTGGGCGGTGTGATCGTCGACGGCGGTAACTTCGATTGGAAGGCGAGCGGAAAGTACGCCCAGATCGCTGAGCCCAACCCCTCCTACCACGGTGTTTCGTTTGCCGAGGCTGCCGGTCCCGCTGCCTTCGCAACCTATGTCCGCGCTATCCTGCTGCGTGACGAGGGCGCCTGCATCAGCCCGTTCAACGCCTGGGTCCTGCTCCAGGGCACCGAGACTCTGTCGCTGCGCGTTGACCGTCATGTCGAGAACACCAAGAAGGTCGTTGAGTTCCTGGCTGGTGACAGCCACGTCGCCAAGGTGAACCACCCGAGCCTGCCTGAGCACCCCGATCACGAGCTCTATCAGAAGTACTTCCCCCGTGGCGGTGCCTCGATCTTTACCTTTGAGATTAAGGGTGGCCAGGAGGCAGCTTGGAAGTTCATCGATCATCTGCAGGTGTTCTCGCTGCTCGCCAACGTGGCCGACGTCAAGTCGCTCGTCGTGCACCCGGCTACCACCACGCACTCCCAGCTCTCTGCCGAGGAGCTCGCCGAGCAGAACATCACGCCCTCCACGATCCGTCTTTCCATCGGTACCGAGAACGCCGAGGATATCATTTGGGATCTGAAGCAGGCCTTCGCCGCGCTGGACGAGTAAGGCGACTTGTGCAAGGACCCCTTGCGACTCGATAGGTATAACTGCATAAAATGCCTGCTCAAGGCGCCTGTGCGAACAATGGTTGCACAGGCGCCTTTTTTGCATAGAGAGGGTGCAAAAACAGGGTTTTTGACACGATTTATGCATTTGAGTTGTGGAAAACTCCTGTTGAGAGGATGTGAGTTTTACGCAATTGACGTGCGCCTTTTGAGTAAAACCGCAGGTCGCGATTTGCTCGGGGTACTATGCAGCGCGATCGAATCACACGCAGCCCAAACGCAGCAAAAACACACTACGGAGGTTTCCAGCTACATGAGGATCGATTCACGAAAACCGAAAGCCGCCGCCCTTTCTGCCGCTCTGACCGTGGCACTTTTGGCGGGCGTCGGCGCAACTGATGCCCACGCGGCAACACTATCCGATACGGTCGGATCTACGCCGTCCGAGGTGACGCTGGTGCAGCCCGTCGACTACCGCGGTGACGGTTACGGCTCTATGCAGGAGTGGAACGCCTCGATGGGGGCGAAGCGCGATTCCCTGGAGATGCGCGCTCAGATCATTATGAATATGTATGGCGACTATGCTACCGATGACGAGCGCGCTGTGTTGCAGGGCTGCATCGACGGCGCGAGTAGCCTGTTGACGATGGGGGAGGTCGACGCCAAGTCGACCGAGCTCGACGAGCTTCGCTCTACGCTAGAGGATGCCAAGCGCGAGGCGCTCGAGGCTGCCGCAGCCGAAGCCGAGGCCGCTGAGGCCGTTCAGGCTTCGTATTACAACGCCGGCTCCGGCTCGTCTTACGCGTCTGCTGCGTATTACGCGAACGGCTCGGGCCTGACGCGCTCGAGCGGCGTCAATAACTATAACGGCCGCCGCGAGACTTATTACAGCAGCAACGTGTTGTATCACCACCGCACGGGCGAATGGACGCAGGACGCCGAGGGCTTTTGGCGCGATTCCGATGGCTACTACGTCGTTGCCGCGGGCGATAAGGCCCAGGGCTCCACGTTTACCGGGTCCAAGGGCGAGTGCAAGGTCTATGACTCCGGCTGCGCTGCCGGAACCACCGATTACTACACTGGCTGGTAATTTTTCTGCATCACGGATATTTGACGGACGGGCGTCTTTACCGAGCTTTAGGGCAACGTAAGGACGCCCGTTCTATGTATGCGTTTGAGTTAACAGAGCGCTTACCGTGGCAGTACGCCGCGCATATGGGCGCGGGGCACACTA
>CABRZJ010000141.1:0-3002 GCA_902475425.1 uncultured Collinsella sp. | reverse complement strand
TGCAGACGCTCGATAATCTCGGCGGTCACCTCGTTGTGAATCTGCGCAGCCGGCTCAAGGCCCGAGCCGCCGTAGATATCGCAGCTGATGTTGTAGTTGTTGAGGGTCGCGGCCTGGCGGGAGTGATTGGACTCGACATACTCGGCGATGGACTTGTCGTAGCCCTCGTTCTCCTTGAGCTTGCGGTAGCTCTCCATGATGGGCGAGCCATAGCAGTCGGTGCCCGAGGTGAAGATGACGTTCTCGCGGCCCAGACGGTCGCGCAGGAAGCGGGCGAAGAAGTCGGCCGGGACAAAGACGCCACCGACGTGGCCAAAGTGAAGGCCCTTGTTGCCGTAGGGCTCGCCGGCGGTAACGATGGCGCGGCGAGGCCAGCTGGGACGGTCGTTCATGGAGTATTTGGATGCCATGGGACTCCTTCGCATATGGTGAGAGCGCGGCCGGGCGCAAGGCCTGGCGACGCGGTGGTCAATTCGTGCATATCGTTCGACATTATCGCACATGCGGACGGGTACGTGGCAGGGGCGCTATCCTAAGATGCTATGAATGAGATTTCCAACATACATGCGTTTGAAGACGAGGAATTTCTGCACGCTTGCTTCGTGTGGGGGATGGTCGTAGTCGGCGTGTTTGCCGTGTGCCTGGTGCCGGTGTTTATGCTGCTGGGCGGGCCTGCAGACTTGGATGCGGCTGACGCGGGCGGCTGGATGGCTGTCGTGGGCTGGATAGTCGGCTTGGCTGCGGTTTCTGCGGCGTCATTTGCCGTGCACGAGCTGGTGCACGGTGTGTTTTTTAAGCTGCTGGCGCCTGCGGGCGCGCAGGTGACCTTTGGGGCGAATCGCGAGACGGCGATGATCTATGCCTGCGCCGAGGGCGTTGTGTATTCGCGCCGGCGGTACATGGCGGTTTGCCTGGCACCGACGGCTGTTGTGACGACAACGCTTGCCCTGGGGTTTGCGTTTTCGGGCTATCCGCTGCTGTGCTATCTGGCGGCCGGCTTGCATTTGTCAGGCTGTGTGGGCGACTGGTATTACGTGCGGACCATTTTGCGCGACCGCCGCATTGTCGCCTGCGAGGACACGTCCTTCGGCGTGCGCTTTTTCGGGTGAGGAGATGTCGATGAAGCCGTTGTTGTTGCACGCCTGCTGCGCGCCGTGCTCTCTTGAGCCGGTCCGCCTGCTGCGCGAGGAAGGGTTTGAGCCCACAATCTGCTGGACCAACCCCAATATTCAGCCGCACGATGAATGGCAGCGGCGTTTGGACGAGCTGCGCCGGTGGTGTGCCGATGGCGACATCGAGCTCATCGAGGCGGGGGAGGACCGCGAGCGCTGGGAGGCCGGCGTGGCCCCACTGGGCGCCGATCGGCCCCGTCGCTGTCGCGCGTGCTATGCCCTGCGTCTGGCCGAGGCATGCCGTGTGGCCCAGGAGCGTGGGTTTGAGTTTGTGGGTACGACGCTCGCCGTCTCGCCGTATCAGTTGTTCGAAACCTGCAATGATGTGCTTGAGCGCTTGGCGGCGGCACATGGGCTCGTCCCGGTCATTCGCGATTTTCGCCCGTATTATCCCGAGGCCACGCGTCGTTCGCGCGAGCTGGGCATGTATCGGCAGAATTACTGCGGCTGCCGATTCTCGGCCGTCGAGGCGGCCATGGACCGCGCCCGCATCCGCGACGAGCGCAAAGCGTCCAAAAAGTAGTTCTTTTGGGCTGGCAGCCTGCTAGGATGTAGAGCGGACTTTAGCTATATAAGGAGTATCCGACGTGTCTATGCGTACTGATGATTTTGACTACAACCTTCCCGAGGAACTGATTGCCCAGGCTCCTGCCGAGCCGCGCGACTCCTGCCGCCTGCTGGTGGTGGATCGCAAGGGCTCCCAGGCGGGAATGCCGCTGGAGCACGGCGGTACCGTTGAACACCGTATCTTCCGTGACATCATCGACTATATCGAGCCGGGCGACGTGCTCGTCATCAACCAGACGCGCGTGATGCCGGCCCGTCTTATCGGTCGCAAGACGGGCTCGGGCGGCGTGGTCGAGACGTTGCTGCTCAAGCGCCGCGAGGATGTTGACCCGCTGGGCCATGTTTGGGAGTGCTTGGTCAAGCCGGGTAAGCGCCTGAAGCCCGGTGCTCAGATTGAGTATCGCGCCGGTGGCGCTCATGCGCCCGAGGGGGCTCCCGTGGTGCTGACGGCCGAGGTCGTCGACTTTGTCACCGATAGTCGCGGCGGCCGCCTGGTGCGCTTTGAGCCGGCCGGCTGCAATGCCGCCGGCGAGCCGCGCACGCTCGACGAGGCCATTCACGCCGCCGGTCACGTGCCGCTGCCGCCCTACATTACCGATTACGAGGGCGATCCCGAGAAGTACCAGACCGTCTACGCCATGAAGGAGGAGCACTCGGCTGCCGCTCCTACGGCGGGTCTGCACTTTACTCCCGAGCTCATGGCCGCTATCGAGGCCAAGGGCGCGAAGTTTGCCGCCGTCGAGCTCGAGGTGGGCATCGATACCTTCCGTCTGGTGGAGGAGGACGACCCTACGCAGCACGTCATGCACACCGAGCGCTACCACGTGTCGCAGGAGGTTGTCGACGCCGTGCATAAGGCGAAGGCCGAGGGCCATCGTGTGATCGCCGTCGGTACCACGGCGGTGCGCTCGCTCGAAAGCGCCTTTGACGCTGAGGCACCGGTGTCCGATCCGGCCGTGACGGCGCGCTATTTTGAGGGCCGCGAGGACGGGGCCGATACACTTGGCCGCGGTGACATCGTGGTGCGCGAGAACGCCACGACGCAGCTCTACCTCATGCCCGGCTCGACCTATCACGTGGTCGACGCGCTGATCACGAACTTCCATGTGCCGCGCTCCACGCTCATGATGCTCGTGAGCGCACTTGCCACCCGCGACCAGATTATGGATGCCTACGCCGCCGCCATCGAAGAGCGTTACCGCTTCTTCAGCTTTGGCGACGCGATGCTCATTCAGTAGGTTACGGCGTTTTACAAACGCCGTA
>CABRZJ010000140.1:0-3070 GCA_902475425.1 uncultured Collinsella sp. | reverse complement strand
TTCTCGCTGTACGGCACGCCGTTGGAGTCGACGACCTACAAGTTCGCCAAGTGCCTGCAGCGTCGTTTTGGCATTATTCCGGGCGTGACGGACAAGGGCTACATTACCAACAGCTACCACGTCCACGTGTCCGAGGAGATTGATGCCTTCGACAAGCTCAAGTTTGAGGGCATGTTCCAGCAGCTTTCGCCGGGCGGGGCCATTTCCTACGTCGAGGTTCCCAACATGCAGGACAACCTTAAGGCTGTCGTTCGCGTGATGCAGTACATCTACGACAACATCATGTACGCCGAGCTCAACACCAAGAGCGATTACTGCCAGGTGTGCGGCTACGACGGCGAGATCAAGATTGTCGAGGATGACGGCAAGCTGGTGTGGGAGTGCCCCAATTGCGGCAATCGTGACCAGGAGAAGATGAATGTCGCCCGTCGCACGTGCGGTTACATCGGTACCCAGTTCTGGAACCAGGGTCGAACCGAGGAGATCCGCGACCGCGTGCTGCATCTCTAATACCGCTCCGGGGCTGAACCGAGAGGGCCGCTTGGGCATTTGCTCGCTATTTCGGACAGTCCTGCGCAAGACGAAGGCCACATTAAGTGGCCTTCTTTGCGTGCGGAACTCATATCGAGCAAAAGCCCAAGCGGCCCTCTCGGTTCAGCCAAGTTAACGTAGCTGAGATGCAGCGCGCGGTCTGCTCACTCCTCGAAGTTCTTAGCGGAAATAATTTGAGCTGCAGCTGCGATTTACTTGCGATGGCGGTTGAGCCGCAACCCAGTTTTTATTGGACCTCGAACCCTATGCTCGATGTTCGCTTCGTTCATTGAGTTACCCTTTGCATGCGGCCGGGACATATCGTCCCGCCCGCAGTTTCGCAGGCCGCAGGCCGAGAATGTTTGAGGACGGGATGATATGTCCCGGCCTCCCGGGAGAGTTACCTATGAACTACGCGAACATTAAGTATTTCGACATTGCTGATGGGGAAGGTGTTCGTACTTCTCTGTTTGTGAGCGGGTGCCGTCGCGGGTGCAAGAATTGCTTTAACTCCGTCGCGTGGGACTTTGCCGCGGGTGAGCCGTTCGATCGTGCCGTCGAGGACAAAATTATCGAGAGTCTTGACCATCCCTTTATTGATGGCCTGACGATTCTGGGCGGCGAGCCTATGGAGCCCGAAAATCAGGCGGGTCTCGTTGACTTTATCGAACGCGTGCGTGCGACCTATCCTGTGGAGTCGGGGAAGACCATTTGGTGCTTTACCGGTGACGTGCTCGAGGAGCTTATGCCGGGCGGTCGTCACCATACCGAGGTGACGGACCGTATCCTTGCCTGCCTCGACATGCTGGTGGACGGCCCGTTTGTTCAAGATCTGTACGATATCTCGTTGCGCTTTAGGGGATCGAGTAATCAGCGTGTGATCGACATGAACGCCACGCGCGCTCGTGCCGCGCGTGAGGACGTTGCGCCTTGCGATGTTGTGGAGCTTTGGCGAGACGATCCGGTCTATTCGACCCATACTATGTAGCTTGTGGCCGATGCCGGAGGGCGTGGTACCATAGCGCGAACGCAAAATCGGAAAAGTGAGGCCCAGATGGTCGATCAGGAAAAAGTCGAGGCCGCCATTAAGCTGTTGCTTGAGGGCATAGGCGAGGACCCAACTCGTGAGGGCCTGCTGGAGACGCCGGCACGCGTCGCCCGTATGTATGGTGAGATTGCCGGCGGCATGGATCAGAGCGCCGAGGAGCACCTGTCCAAAACCTTTGCCGTCGCTTCGAACGATTTGGTTATCGAGCGCGACATTACGTTTTACTCGCTGTGCGAGCACCATCTGCTGCCGTTTTATGGCAAGGCTGCGATCGGCTATATCCCCAACGGTCGCGTGGCGGGTTTGTCTAAGCTCGCTCGCACGGTTGAGGTCTATGCCCGTCGTCTGCAGCTGCAGGAGCAGCTGTGTGCACAGGTTGCCGACGCCCTCATGGAATATCTTGCTCCCCAAGGAGCGATTGTGATGATGGAGGCTGAGCATATGTGCATGACCATGCGCGGTGTGCAAAAGCCCGGCACCAAGACCGTAACGCTTGCTCGTCGCGGTGTCTTTGAGACCGATCCGTCGCTCGAGGAGCGATTCCTTAGGATGCTGGGCCGCTAACCATGAGAGTCGTCAACGACTTTGCATCGAAGACCGATGAGGGAACGTCGCGTCGCGGCTTTATGGCTTCGGGCCTGACTCCCTTTGGTGCCATGCCTCGCATTGATTACATCTGTGCCAACGGACTGTTCCGGCGGCATCTGGGAAACATTGCGCAGTTGGAATCGGGGCGCATCTTTTGCCGCCACGGTATCGACCATCTGCTGGATGTCGCCCGTATTATGTGGATCAAGAATCTCGAGGAAGAGCTCAAATTTGACCGCGAGGTCATCTATGCCACGGCACTTCTTCACGATATCGGCAAAGATGAACAGTATGAATCGGGTATATCCCATGATGTTGCAAGCGAACGCGTCGCTGATGCAATTCTCGGCGGCATGCCTGATGACGTGGCGTTTGAGCCGGCCGATGCCGCAGCCATTAAGACGGCCATTCTGGGCCATCGAAAGCTGCGCGTGAACAGCCAACCGCTTGAGCGTTTGCTCTATGCAGCCGACAAAGCGTCGCGCGCCTGCTTTGCATGCCCCGCGCGCAATGCTTGCAACTGGAGCGATGATAAAAAGAACCTGTCGATTCGCGTGTAGTTAGTTTGCGCGGTCGGGGTTCTAAACGAAGGAGACGATCGCGATGAGTAACAAAAAACTGCCCGAGAATGCAACCAAGACTGAAGGTGCCGAGCTCGCACGCCGTGGAAGGGGCGAAATATCCACCGCAACGGCGGTGTCCCACGTGAGCTATGACGATCTGCGCCATGCCGATCGCATTACTATCGACGGTCTCGAGGTCTTTGCCAACCACGGCGTGTATCCCGAAGAGAACGCGCTGGGCCAGAAGTTCATCGTGTCCTTGGTGCTCTATGCCGACCTGCGTGCAGCGGGGGAGCACGATAACCTGGACGCCTCGATTGACTACGGCTCTGTGTGCCAC
>CABRZJ010000139.1:0-3095 GCA_902475425.1 uncultured Collinsella sp. | reverse complement strand
GCGGCGAGGTCTTTGCCGTCAAGCTACTCAAGGACAACGCCATCCTTTCCGGCCAAGCCCCCGACCGCTCCGCCGAGCAATCGGCCGCGCACCTGGCCAACACCGCCGCGCTGTTCGAAGAGTACCGTCACTTGTGCACTGTCTCGCACCTGCGCGGATTTCCGCGCGTCTATGGCTACGGCTCGTGTGAGGATGACCCGCTCATCCTCATGGAGTGGGTCGAGGGCACCTCACTCAAGCAGGCGCTGCCCCTGCTTCCGCACGACGCCTCGGGCGGGCTGACCACCCAGATGGTCGCCGCCGTCGGAAACGCCGTGCTTCGTGCGCTCTTGATGACCCAAGGCCTCGTGAATCCGGTCATCCATCGCGACCTGTCGCCTGCCAATATCATGTTCCGCACCTCCAGCCGAACGCTCGAGCAGCAGATTGCCGATTGTTCCTTTGACCCCTGCCTCATCGACATGGGCTCCGCGACCATGGCTCTCGGCGACGACACGATCACCCGGCGCGCCGACATCTGGCGCTTTGCCACGCCCGCATACGCCGCGCCCGAGATGCTCACGCAGGATATCGAAGGCATCGCGGCCCTTCGCCGCTCGCCCGCGGTCGACGTCTATGCGCTTTCGAGCATTCTGTACCAGCTCTACAGCGGTCGCAAGCCGTTTGACTTTGAGTCGACGGACGCCGCTGCAACCGGCTCGTTCTATCTCGTAAAGACCAAGACCAAGCCGGCACCGCTCGAGCCGCGCTGCGAGAGCGATGAAGCGCTCGTCCAAATCATCATGAAGGGTCTCTCAGTCGAGCAGTGCGATCGCCCTACCGAGCAGCAGATGCTCGAGGTGCTCTCGGCATACCTCACTGATGCCGAATCCGAGGGCCGCGAAGGCACAGGAGACGAGGCCGCGATTGATATCGATTCTGGCACGCACCTTAAGGTCGACGTCGCCGGCGAGCGCGCACGAGAGATCCTGAATCAGGCCCGCCACGATGCCATGACCCGCCGCCGCTTTATTATCGGCGGCGCTATCGCAGCCGTTGCGGGGCTCAGCGTTATCGGGGCGGCAACCCATGGCTTTGGCATCCCCGACTACCTTGACGGCATCCACGGTACGCTTGACGACTACACCTGGGATCAGCTGCAGGAGATTTCGCTCAAGATTAAGGCCACCGAGACCCGTAGCGAGGCACGCGAGATTGCCAGGCGCTATCATCTGCTCGATGCCGATGGGCATATCCCCTATCCGTGTACCAAGCGTGTCACGCTCACCAACGGGCTGCAGGTTGGCGCGCAGCTTGTGGGCATCCGCCACGATGAACTTCTGGACGGGACGGGCAAGGCCGGACTGACGTTTTTGTTCGATGCGGGTATTGCCGAGCGCAACGCTGCGGCTGAACCGCCGAGCGCCGGCTGGGCAGATTGCGAGCTGCGAGAATGGCTCGACGGCGACGGCCTTAAGCTGCTGCCCAATGAGCTACGCGCGCTCATTAAAGGTGTCAAGAAGGTCTCGAACAATGTGGGCGCTGCCAACAGCGCGGCGTGTCTGAGCGAGTTGCCCGCGACCCTTTGGCTGCCCGCCATGGTCGAACTGTGCGGTGTGCAGCCGCCCGATTCGTTTGCTGAGGACTATCACTACCTGGCAGACATCTACAACGGCGAGGGCAAGGAGTATCAGCTCTTCCGCGAGCTCAAGGTGAGCCCGTATTCCACGAACGAGACGATGGTCCGCCAGTGGAAGGGCAAGGACACCTGCTGGTGGGAGCGCACGGTGAGCCCCGACTCATCGGAGACCGAAGGCACGCTCTACATAAACCGTGTGGGCCACGACGGCGACGTCTTTACGTACGCAACGCCTGCGGAAAAGCCAAGCAAGCTAGAGCGGGCGTCTTGCCGTGACGGGACCCCTCCCCGGCAAACGTCTCGATCTGTAACACTAGCTCGGCAGATACAGGTCTAGATGTTACAGAACGAGACAAACCCCAACCCCGCGAGACAACATCTCAATCTGTAACATCTAGCAGGCAAAACGGTCCTCAGATGTTACAGATTGAGATGATTGGTTGGGACGGTCCATCGGCCAACCAACCACCCTCATCTGTAACGAAATGTCATACATTTCTTTCTGTACTGGACACCCCCAGGGGGTATGGGTGTATAGTATCGGCAGGTTAACAATTTCAACACCGAACCACAGAAAGGAGAAGCCATGGCTCAAGATAAGTTCGACGTGGGCGGCATGACATGCGCCGCCTGCCAGGCGCACGTGGACCGCGCCGTAAGCAAACTCGACGGCGTCCAAAGCGTCGCGGTCAACCTACTCGCCGGTTCCATGATGGTCGACTATGACCCCGCTCAGGTCTCCCCCGACGATATCTGCACCGCCGTCGACCGTGCCGGCTACTCGGCCTCGCCCGTCGATGCGGGCACCGGTGCCGCCGGCTCAAACGGCAGCACGCAAGCCAGGTCCGGCGCCGCCCACATGGAGTCGCCAACCAAGAAGCTGGAGGCCGCCGCCTCTGCCATGCGCACCCGCCTCATCATCTCGATCGTATTCCTCATCCCACTGTTCTACATAGGCATGGGGCACATGCTTGGTTGGCCGCTGCCTGGTGTCTTCACCGACCATACCCACAGCATGACGCTCGCCCTCACCGAGCTCGTCCTGCTCATCCCCATCGTCTATGTCAACGACGCGTACTTTATCAACGGGTTTAAATCGCTCGCGCACGGCGCGCCCACCATGGACGCCCTCATCGCCGTGGGCGCCACCGCTTCCGTCGCCTGGTCGCTCTACGCCATGTTTATCATGGCCGACCAGCTAGCCGCGGGTCAGGTCCACGAGGCCATGATGACGAGCATGGACAATCTGTATTTTGAGAGCGCAGGCACGATCCTGTCGCTCGTCACCGTGGGCAAATACCTTGAGACGCGCAGCAAGTCCAAAACTGGCGGCGCCATCGAGGCACTCATTGACCTGGCGCCCAAGACCGCGACCGTCGTGGCCGAGGACGGTACCGAGGCCACCGTCGACGTCGATGCCATTCTGCCCGGTCAGGTGCTGCGTGTGCGCCCCGGCGAGTCCATCCCCGTCGATGGC
>CABRZJ010000138.1:0-3208 GCA_902475425.1 uncultured Collinsella sp. | reverse complement strand
TAAGTTAGCCATGTCGCACTTTTTGCATTATGCCCTAAGTTAGCCGAGGGATACACTTGATTTTCGAAAAATTTAGCGGGAACGATAAGGCGTGTCAGCCCGTCGTTCCCGCAGTCTTACTCCTCCGCCTTTGCGGCATCCCACAGGTCGTTGAGGCCGTGGGTCGAAAGCTCGGCAAGATCCACGTGAGCATCGGCCGCCATCTGCTCCATCGCGGCCCAGCGACGGCGGAACTTTGCCGTGCTGGCACGAAGGGCACTCTCGGCGTCAATGCCCTCTTTGCGCGCAACGTTGACCAGGGCAAAGAGCAGGTCGCCAAACTCCATTTCGCGCTCGGGCGTTCCGGGGGCCTCGGCCTCAAACTCGGCACGCTCCTCGGCGACCTCGTCCCACACGTCCTGGACCGTCTCCCACTCAAAGCCCACGGCAGCTGCCTTGCGCGACACCTTCTGCGCCTGCATCAGCGCCGGCAGATGCGTGGGCACACCATCGAGCAGACCCTCGGGCGCGGCCTCACCCGCCGCCACGGCTTTGTCCTTGGCGGCCTTCTCGGCAAGCTTGGCCTCGTCCCAAATCTTGAGTACCTCGTTGGAGCTGTCGGCATCCACATCGCCGAACACGTGCGGATGACGGCGGATGAGCTTGGCATCGATATCACGCGCCACGTCGGCCAGTGTAAACTCGCCGGCGTCAGCAGCAATCTGCGCATGCAGCACGACCTGCATGAGCACGTCACCCAGCTCCTCGCGCAGGTAAACCGCGTCGTCCGCCTCGATGCAGTCGAGCGCCTCGTAGGCCTCCTCGATCATGTTCTTGCCAATGCTGCGGTGTGTCTGTTCGCGATCCCACGGGCAGCCATCGGGCTGACGCAGACGCCAGATGGTCTGCACCAGATGCTGCAGCTCGGCCGACGCATCGACCAGCGTGGACAGATCGCGCGAGCCCTCGGCATTTTGCTGAGCCATGTGCTCTGCCATGGTTAGTCCTCCTCCAGGATCACATGACGGAACGTTCCACCCTCGTAGATGCCGTAGCTGTGCGTGCCGTCCTTGGGGATGCTCACGCTGCCGGGGTTGAAGAGCCACAGGCCCGGGTGCGCGGCGCTCTCCTCGTTGACTTTGACGTGCGTGTGACCGTAGACGAGCGCGGAGCCCTCGGGCAGCGCGGGCGCGTGGTCGACGCTGTTGTGCATGCCGGCGCCAAAGACATGGCCGTGCGTCAGGAACAGCTCACGGCCGGTCTCGTCGAACAGCGTGGCGTAGTCGGCCATGACGGGGAAGTCGAGCACCATCTGGTCGACCTCGGCATCGCAGTTGCCGCGTACCGCGATGATGCGGTCGGCCAGGGCGTTGAGCAGCGGGATTACGCGCTTGGGGGCGTAATCGCGCGGCAGGTCGTTGCGCGGACCGTGGTAGAGCAGGTCGCCCAGCAGGACGATGCGGTCGGGCTGCTGGGATTCGATGGCGGCGACCAGGCGCTCGGCCCAGTATGCCGAGCCGTGGATGTCAGAAGCGATGAGGTATTTCATGGGGGATCCTTTCGGTGAGGTTGATGGGGCGGGTGTGGCGCGTCGCCGACCGTGTTACTCAAATCGCAGTGCCGCGGCTTGTGCTGCCTGCATAACGCGCTGGAGCGGCACATTGTGCTCGCGGGCGAGACGGGCGCAGTCCTCGTACTCGGGCGCTGCACGCTCGCTGCCGTCGGGCAGGGTGGCCACCTTGACGGACACCTCGCCCCATGGCGTCGTTACGCGCTCAAAGCGGCGTGGCAGGCAAACGCGCTCCATGACCTGGCGACGAATGCCGTTGGTCGTGGTTTCCAAAAAGATAATCGTCTGCAGGCGCTCGATATCCTCGTGAGCACAGATTACCTGCAGCTGCCAACTGGGACGGCCTTTCTTGCAATAGAGGGGCAGCCAATGCACCTCGCGCGCACCCGCCTCGCGCAGGCGGTCGGCAGCGTAGGCGAGCACCTCGGGCGACGCGTCGTCGATGTCGCATTCCAGCTTGACGATGGTTTCGGGTGCATCGGTCTCGCGGGACAGCGGGGATGTGCTATCGCATTGCATACGGTCCGAATCCTTTCCGCGCGGGCTCGTTTTGTTCATCCAAACGCTAGCACATCGGACGTGGCACAGGCATGACTTTCGTCCGTCGCCGCCCTCGCCCCTATCCAAACATGTACATCAGCCTCCAAACATGTCATTTTTTGCAGCTTTTGGAGGCTGATGTACATGTTTTGAGAGCGCAAGCGAGGCCGCACCGCGCACCGCACAGCCTTTCCAATCGATTTCGAGCTCCGGCGTGCCCGGCGTGTTAAAAGCTACACCATTACAATGGAGCGGATTCGCCAAATGCAAAGGAGTCGCCATGTCTGCCTGCCCGCTGGTCGATTGCCATACCCACACCTCGTTCTCGGACGGCCATGCCTCGTTTGAAGACAACGTTCGCGCCGCTGCTGCGGCCGGCTGCCGCGTCATGGTCTCGGCCGACCATCTCACACTGCCCGCCAGCATGGATGCCAACTGCGAAGTGCAGGTTACTGAGAGCGACCTGCCGGCACATCGTCTGGCTTTTGAGGATGCTCGCAAGCTTGCCGCGCAAATCGCGCCGGAGCTCGAGCTTATCTATGGCTTTGAATGCGATTGGTACGAGGGCTGCGAGCCTTTGGTTGAGCGCTGGTCCCAGGACGCCGTCGTACGCCTGGGCAGCGTGCATTGGATTGGCAACCCAGGCGATATCATGGCCGGTGCCGCGGGTACGGCGGGAACGGAAAACGTCGCTCGCCCCGATACACCCGATTCCCTTTGCGGCTGGATCGATGATGACACCAACCTGCATGTTTGGGAAAACCTGGGGGTACACGGCGTGTGGGAGCGCTACGTCGACGACTGGTGCCGCGCTTGCGAAAGCTCACTCAACTTTGACGTAATGGCCCATCCCGACCTGGTCATGCGCTTTTCGAAGGAAGGCTTTGCGCCCGACTTTGACCCGACGCCGTTCTGGGGGCAGATGGCCGAGTGCGCTCACGACACGGGCCGCCGCGTTGAGGTCTCGACCGCCGCGCCGCGCAAGGGGCTCGACGATTACTATCCCGCGACCGGGCTATTGCGTTGCTTCGCCCACGCCGAGGTACCCATCACCTTTGGCTCGGACGCACACCGCGCCTGCGACATCTGCTGGAACATCCGCGAGGCCCAGGCCCACGC
>CABRZJ010000137.1:0-3306 GCA_902475425.1 uncultured Collinsella sp. | reverse complement strand
TAATGCCCAGAATCTCGGCAGCAGAGCGAACCTTGCGGTCGATCTCGTCCTTGGGAACCTTCTTGAGCTCGAGCGTAAATGCCATGTTCTCGTACACCGTCATATTGGGGTACAGAGCGTAGCTCTGGAACACCATGGCGATGTCGCGGTCCTTGGGCGCCACGTCGTTGACACGCTTGCCGTCGATGAGCACATCGCCCGAGGTAATGTCCTCCAGGCCGGCGACCATGCGCATCGTCGTGGACTTACCGCAGCCAGAGGGGCCAACGAGGACGACGAACTCCTGGTCGTGAACGGTGAGGTTGAAGTCCTCTACAGCGAGCACACCGTCCTCGGTAACCTTGAGGTTGTGCTTCTTCTCCTCGGTCTTCTTCTTTTTGCCAAAGAAGCCCTTCTTTTTTGACTCGTTGTTGGGATACACCTTCTGAACATGTTTGAGAACGATCTCGGCCATGTCTCTACCTTTCGATATGCGGCGCCGCGCTGAGGGGCGCCGCAGAAACTTGCAAAACAGTTACGGCATCAGCCCTTGACGGCACCTGCCACCACGCCGTCGATGATGTACTTCTGACAGAGGATGTACATGATAACGATGGGGATAACGACCATCATGATGCAGGCCATCATGGGGCCGAGCTCGACGTGGCCGTAGCCGCCGCGGAAGTACTGGATCAAGATAGGAATGGTCTTGTACTTGGTGGAGTCGAGCGTAAGGTAGGGCAGCAGATAGTCGTTCCAGACCCACATGGTCTCGAGGATGCCGACCGAAAGATAGGTGGGCTTCATGATGGGAAGGACGATCTTAAAGAACACCTGGACCGGGTTGCAGCCATCAATCATGGCCGCCTCCTCGATCTCGAGCGGGATGTTCTTTACAAAACCAGCGAACATAAAGACCGCCAGGCCCGCGCCAAAGCCGAGGTAGATAAAGCAGATGTTGAACGGCGTGTTGAAGCCGATGCGGTCCGCCAAATTGGACAGCGTGAACATGAGCATCTGGAAGGGCACGACCATCGAGAACACGAACAGGTAATAGAAGAAGTTCGAGATCTTGCTGTTGACACGAACCACGTACCAAGCGCACATGGAGCAGCACACCAAGATCAGCACGACCGACGTGACCGTGATGATGAGCGAGTACATAAATGCCGAGGCAAAGCCCTGCTCGTTAAGGGCGTGCATGTAGTTTGCGAGGCCGTTGAACGTCTCGGGCGTGAGCAGATCGAATGCCGTGGTGGTGCTGATTGCGGTCGCTTTCTTAAAGGAATTGAGCGCAATCATGAACACGGGGTAGATCCATGCGAGCGACAGAATCGTAAAGAAAATCGAGAGCGCGCGGTTAATAGCCTTATCGCGTTTCATTACTGCTGCACCTCCTTGGACCTCGTGGCCTTAAGCTGGATCATAGAAATAGCGACGACCAGAATGCAGAAGATGACTGCCTTGGCCTGGCCAATGCCCTGCCATGCGATGCCGGCACGCGAGTAGAACGTGTTGTAGATGTTCAGGGCGAGCATCTCGGTGGAGTGCGCGGGGGCACCACCGGTAAGGGCGAGGTTCTGGTCGAACAGCTTAAAGCCGTTGGTGATGGACAGGAACAGGCAGATGGTGATCGTCGGCATCAGGTTAGGGATCTTAACCTTCCAAAACGTCTGCCATGCCGTGGCACCGTCGACCTTGGCGGCCTCGATGTAGTCGGACGGAATAGACTGCAGACCAGCGATGTAGATGATCATCATGTAGCCGACCTGCTGCCACAGGGTCAGGATGATAAGGCCCCAGAAGCCAGCAGCAGAGTTAAGGGCGATGAGCTGGGCGCCCACGTTGGAGAGCAGGCAGTTGATCAGAATCTGCCAGATGTAGCCCAGCACGATGCCGCCGATCAGGTTAGGCATAAAGAAGATCGTACGGAAGATGTTGGTGCCCTTGAGCGCTTTGCGGGTGAGCGCCTGCGCGATGGCGAGGGCGATCACGTTGATGAGCACCGTCGACAGGAAGGCAAACGCCACGGTAAAGAAGAACGACGTGGCAAACTGCGGATCGGACAGTGCGCGCACGTAGTTCTCGATACCGACAAAGTGCGTGTTGTTGATGGTAATAAACTGGCAGAACGAGAGATAGAAACCCTGGATAAAGGGGATCACGAACCCGATCATAAACGCCAGACACGTGGGCAGCATAAAGAGCGGCCACCAGCGCTTGAGTGCTTTGCCCATAGAAGGGTCCTTTCAATATGCAGGGGGCGGGCAAACCTACGTCTGCCCGCCCCCTGTCGCTAATCAGATAGCTTGGGCAGCAACTGCTTACTCGGAAGCAGCCTTCTCGGTCTTCCAGCCATCGACGAAGGCGTTCTTGACGCCGTCCCACTTGGTGTTGTCGGCAGCATAAGCGATGAGAGCCTGCTTGAGGTTCTTCTTCCACTCCTCAGAGGGGATGTAAACGAAGTCCCAAGCGACGGTCTTCTTGCCGTCCTTGGCCATGGCAACGGCCTGCTGCGAGAAGACGTTGGTGGTCTCCTTAGCGCTCTTGAACGGGGCAGTCAGACCCATCTTGTCAGCGATGATGCTGGTGGCGGTGTCAGAAGTGACGCACCAATACATGAAGTCCTCGGTGGCCTTCTGGGCATCCTCGGAAGCCTGGGAGCTGACGCACCAGTAGTTCTCGCCGCCGGAGCACAGGCCCTGGTTCTCCTCGCCGTCGACGCCGATGTAGATCGGCAGCATGCCGAGCTGGTCGTCGGTCATACCGGCCTTGGTGAGGTCGGCGTAGGCCCAAGAGCCGTTCTGGTAGAAGACGGCCTTGCCGGTTGCGAACTCGTTGGTGGCGTCGTCACCGGTCTTAGAGGCGAGCTGCGAAGGATCGCAGGTGGAGTCGGTGATGTACAGGTCGAAGATCTGCTTAAAGTTGTCGAGATACTCGCCCTTGATCTCGTCGTCCTCCTGGTTGTGCTCCTTCTCGAACTCGTAGTAGAGCGGGAGGTTGGCGAGGTGGGTGGTGTAGCGCCAGCTGGAGGAGTCATCCATGCCGGCGGAAGTGAAGGCACCGTCAACGCCGAGCTCGTCCTTGCGGGCCTGGATGTCATCGGCGCAAGCCTTCAGCTTGTCGAAGGAGTTGATGTCCTCGGCCTTGTAGCCGGCCTTCTCGAGGAGCTCCTTGTTGTAGATGATGCCGTAGCTCTCCTGAACCCAGTCGATACCCAGATCCTTGCCGTCGGACTGCAGAGCCAGGGAGTCGTCGATGAGCTCGCCGCGGAGCTTGGTGTCGGAAAGATCGGCGCAGTAGTCCTTCCAGTTCTTAAGGCCGGTG
>CABRZJ010000136.1:0-3338 GCA_902475425.1 uncultured Collinsella sp. | reverse complement strand
TATTCGCTTACGCAGGAGCGCCTGGCGCACACGATCTTTCCGCTGGCAGGCCTAGACAAAGAGCGCGACGTGCGCCGCATAGCCGCCGAGCAAGGCTTTACCAACGCCCAGAAGGCCGAAAGCGAGGACATCTGCTTTATTCCAGACGGTGACTACGCGGGCTATATCGAGCGCCGCTGCGGACATCCCGCTGCACCGGGCGACATTGTGTGGCGCGACGGCAGCGTGGTCGGACGCCATAACGGCGCGTTGCGCTATACCATCGGCCAGCGCAAGGGCTTGGGCGTCGCGATGGCGCATCCCGTGTATGTGACGGGCGTCGATGCCGCCAACAACACCGTGCATCTGGGCGAGGCCGAGGACCTAACGGCCACAGCACTCACGGCCGACGACTGGATCTGGAGCGCCCCTGCCGACCGCATGGAGGCAGAACTCGATGCCGGCGGCATTCGCGTGGGCGCCAAGTACCGTTACCGTCAGAAAGACCAAGCAGCGACCCTTACGCGCGGCGAAGACGGGCAAATGCTGCTGACTTTTGACGAGCCGCAGCGAGCCATCGCCCCCGGCCAGGCCGTTGTAGTCTACCACGGCGACATCGTCCTCGGCGGCGGCACGGTGACCGGCGCACTTAAGTAGCCCCATCCCCTTCATAAATTGCGGTGAAATAGGGACTGTTTAAGCGTTTAAAACCGCCAAACAGTCCCTATTTCACCGCAACTTAGAGAGGACGGCCTCGGTCGGTACTGCCGTATCAGCCGAGGCCGCTGCATCGTTAGCGCTGAACGTAGGCGCGAACCAGCTCGTAAGTGTTGCGCACGCCGTCCATGTGGCTGCGCTCGTAGTTGTGAGCGTGGCCTCAACGTCCGAGCCGTAATGCGGGTACACATCGATGGCGTAATCGAGCTCAAGCTCGCGCGCAATATTGGACAGCGTGGTCACCAGATCGTAGTTGTAGGGGCCACCCGAATCCTTGGCGCAAATCGACACCATGCGCTCGGTGCAGCCCAGGTCGTCGCCCACGCAGCCCATGTCAACGCTGATCATCTCGCGCGTGTCGGCCGGCACGAAAGCACCGCCGTGGCCGACCTCCTCGTACACGGTAAAGAGCAGCGACACCTTGCGCGAAAGCGACACCTCGCCATCAGCAACAGCGCGGGCAAGACCCAGCAGAATCGACGCCGACAGCTTGTCATCCAGGAAGCGGCTCTTGATGTAGCCGCTCTCCGTCACCGTGGTTCGCGGATCCATAGCGATGATGTCGCCGGTCTGAATGCCCAGCTCAAGCACATCGTCCTTGCTGTCGACATTCTCATCGAGCAGGATTTCCATGTTCTTCTCGATGGTCTTGACCGGCTCGTCGGCCACGTGCGCCGAAGGCTCGGTGTTAAGAACCACGCCCGTGTAGACATTGCCGTCGCGCGTGTAGACGGTGCAGTTCTCGCCATCGGCCGTAGACCACTGATGCCCACCGAGCGCCGTGGGGCGCAGGCGGCCATTGTCCTTAATGGAACGCACCATGGCGCCTAGGGTATCGACATGGCTCGCCAGTACGAGCGGCTCGCCCTCGCCGCCAAGCTCAACGAGCACGTTACCCTTATTAGAACGCTCAGGCCCAAACCCCATATCGCGCAGGGTCTCCATCAGATAATCAGTCGCCGCACGGGTATAGCCGGTAGGGGAGGCAATAGAAGTCAGCGTCTTAAGCTGTCCTGCGATATAGGAGAGCGTCTCCTCTAGAGAAGCATCAATATTAGAAGTCATATGCATCCTTCCAAGTAAAACTAAGACCGAGTCCCGATTTTAACCGTTCTGCACGTGCAATGCCCTAGGAGCCGAGCCGCCTCCAGACGTCCCCGCACCGGTTTTGTGCACGTGCACGGTTTACAATCTCAATCTTGCATAAATCCTATTGGTATTTGCATAGAAATGAGGCATCTTTTTGCTTCGTCTCAGGGTGCCCCACCTTGGACCGTGCAAAAAACGGAGTATTCAGCACCGTGGGCCCCAACGGCCCCATCACGAACGACAAAACGACGCGGTTACAGCAGTGTTGCAGGTCGTCGCAAAGCAGAAACTCAGTAACAACCCCCTCCACTCATCGATAGCCCGCCCACAATGGCTGTCGATGGGCGCCTGCGGGCCACTCGGCCCATTCACAACGTTATGCATTTTTAAGAGTTTGTTGAATACTCCCAAAAATGCACGCAGGGAAGTGCACCACCTATCCGCAGCGGGCAGTACGCCTTGGTTTTGTCCGTCTCAGGGCATCGACGCAGCACAAAAAGCCCCGCCGTGCGTAGCACGGCGGGGCCAGCGGCACGTCAAAAGACCATACACCTACGGGCGAAGGACCACCAAACTGGGCTAGGCAGCCGGGCAGATCTTCTTGAAGAGCTCGATGACGTCGTCGAGCGTCGCCTCGCGCGGGTTACCCGGGAAGCAGGCGTCGGCCATGGCGTCCTTGGCCAGGACCTCGATCTCGTCAGCCTTCATGGCCTCGCAGACGTGCGGGATGTTCACGTCGGCGGAGAGCTGCTTGACGGCGGCGATGGCGGCGTCGGCGGCCTCGTCGGTGCTCATGCCCGTGGTGTCAACGCCCATGGCAACGGCAACCTTGGCCAGGCGCTCGGCGCAAACCGGCTTGTTGAACTCCATGGCAATCGGCAGCAGCATGGCGCAGGCGACGCCGTGCGGGGTGTCGTAGTGAGCGGACAGGGTGTGAGCCATGGCGTGGTCGATGCCCAGGCCGACATTGGAGAAGCCCATGCCGGCGACATACTGGCCAAGAGCCATGCCCTCGCGGCCGGAGCCGGGCTGGCCGGACTTGGCCTCGGCGACGGAGTCGCGCAGGTTCTCGCTGATCAGCTTAATAGCCTCAAAGTGGAACATGTCGGAGAGCTCCCAGGCGCCCTTGGTGGTGTAGCCCTCGATGGCGTGGGTCAGAGCGTCCATGCCAGTGGAAGCGGTCAGGCCGGCAGGCATGGAAGCCATCATGTCGGGATCGACGACAGCAACCTCGGGGGCATCGTTGGTGTCGACGCACACGAACTTGCGGACCTTCTCGGGGTCGGTGATGACGTAGTTGATGGTCACCCTCGGCGGCGGTACCGGCGGTCGTCGGCACGGCGATGGTGAACACGGCGTGGTTCTTAGTGGGAGCAACGCCCTCGAGGCTGCGGACATCGGCGAACTCGGGGTTGTTGATGATGATGCCGATGGCCTTAGCGGTGTCCATGGAGGAGCCGCCACCGATGGTCACGATAGCGTCAGCCTCGGCGGCCTTGAAGGCCTCGACGCCGTCCTTGACGTTCTGGATGGTGGGGTTGGGCTTGATCTCG
>CABRZJ010000135.1:0-3361 GCA_902475425.1 uncultured Collinsella sp. | reverse complement strand
CGTTCGTATCTGCTATCATTCCTAGTCTGTGCGCTCATGCGGGCGTGGCGGAATTGGTAGACGCGCCAGATTTAGGTTCTGGTGGGATTCCCGTGAAGGTTCGAGTCCTTTCGCCCGCACCAACGCACCTGCGTCGGCTCCTGCCGTCGCGACTCTTTGTTGCATAAAGGTACCAGCACCTCAGATAAGCTGGGCAGTATGAGGAGGAACGTGTTGAACATCACCGCTTCTGACGTCAAGGACGCCAAGCTCACCGCTACGGTCACCATCCCGGCCGCCGACGTCGACGCCGCGATCAAGAAGGCCTACAAGGACACCGCCAAGAAGTACCGCTTCCCGGGCTTCCGTGCCGGTAAGGCTCCCCGTCCGGTCATCGACTCTGCTCTTGGCGCCGAGGCTACCCTCGCTCAGGCCACCAACGACCTGATCGCCGCCAACGAGCCCGCCGTCCTCAACGAGCTGGACATCGTCCCCACCAAGAACGGTGACTACAAGGAGCTCGACCTCGCCAAGGATCACGAGGACTACACCTACACCGTCGAGTTCTCCCTGCGTCCCGCCGCCGAGCTCTCCTCCTTCGACGCCGTCGAGATCGAGATGCCTCCCGCGGAGGTCACCGAGTCCGAGATCAACAACCAGGTCGAGATGCTCCTCAACTACCGTGCCACCTTCGAGGACGTCGAGGGCCGCGCTGTCGAGGCCGAGGACTACGTTACCGTCGACCTCAAGGCCGTCGAGAACGCCGACAACTTCGCCGCCGAGGGCCGTATGCTCATCGCCGGCAGCGACAGCAACCCCGCCGAGTTCAACGAGGCCCTGATCGGTGCCAACGTCGACGACGTCAAGACCGTCACCTGGACCGACGAGGTCGAGGAGGGCGAGGAGGCCGAGACCCACACCGTCGAGGTCACCGTCAAGGGCATCAAGGTCCGCAACACCCCCGAGCTCACCGACGAGCTCGTCAAGTCCGACTTTGGCTTCGACAGCATCGACGCTATGCGGGAACTTTGGCTTCGACAGCATCGACGCTATGCGCGACGCCATCAAGATCGAGATCGAGCAGGACAAGGCTTCCCGCCTCCCGGCCGAGAAGGAGAACCGTTGCGTCTCCGCTCTCGCCGAGCGCCTGCAGCTCGACGAGATGGACGCCGACTACGAGCAGTCCGTCTTTGAGGAGCTTGGCCAGAACTTCCTGTCCAACCTCGCTGCCCGCGGCATGACGCTGGACACCTGGCTGCCCGCTTCCGGCCTGACCATGGAGCAGTTCATCGGCGACCTGCACAAGCAGGCCAACGACGTTGCCCGTGAGTCCCTGGCTCTCGACGCCCTCGCCCGTGAGCTCAAGATCGAGGTCACCGAGGACGATATCAACGCCGAGTTCGAGAAGGCCGGCGTCAAGGACGTCGAGGCTTCCAAGGCCGAGTTCATCGCCGATGGCCGCATGCCTGCCGTCCGCGAGTCCATCCGTCGCTCCAAGGCCGTCGATCACCTGGTCGAGAACGCCAAGGTGACCGAGGTCGACGAGACCGCCAAGGACGCTGAGTAATTCTCGCCACCTTTCCCGCGAGCGCATGGATGCGCCCGTGATGGGGTAAAGTTATAAGCCGGTTATCCGGTTGCTTCGTACGGTGCCAGCCAATGCATAGCATGCGGGCACCGTACGTTTATCTAGAACCACTATTGGTCCGTAAGAGAAATGGAGATGCGTATGATCGCTAAGTTCGATTCCGCCCTCGTGCCATACGTTATCGAGCAGACGCCGCGCGGCGAGCGCAGCTACGATATCTATTCGCGCCTGCTCAACGACCGCATCATCTTCTTGGGCGAGGAGATCAACTCCGTCAGCGCCAACCTGGTCGTTGCCCAGCTGCTGCATCTTGAGAGCCAGGATGCCGAGAAAGATATCTCGCTCTACATCAATTCGCCCGGTGGCGAGGTTTACTCTGGCCTGGCGATTCTTGACACCATGAACTTTATCAAGCCGCAGGTCTCCACCATTTGTGTTGGTATGGCCGCGTCTATGGCTGCCGTGCTGCTTTCGGCTGGCGCCAAGGGCAAGCGCTTCTGCCTGCCGCACTCCAAGGTTATGATTCACCAGCCCAGCGGCGGTGCTCAAGGCCAGCCCAGCGGCGGTGCCCAGGGCCAGCAGACCGAGATCGAGATCGTGGCCGAGGAGATCAAGAAGACCCGCCGCGAGCTCAATCAGATCCTGTCCGATGCCTCGGGCCAGCCCATCGAGAAGGTCCAGGCCGATACCGAGCGCGACAACTACCTGACCGCTGCCGAGGCCCTCGACTACGGCCTGATCGACCGTATCGTCACCTCGCGCGATCTCGCCGCGAAGGACGCCTAGGATGGCAGGAAACATGCAGGACAACTTTGACGAGAATGGCAACCCCATCCGCTGCTCCTTCTGCGGAAAAGAGCAGGGGCAGGTTCGTCGCCTCGTAAAGGGTCCGACCAACATCTTTATCTGTGACGAGTGCGTCGCCGCCTGCTCCGAGATCCTTGAGGAGTCGCTGGCTTCGGACTTTATGGACGCTGCCCGCAACGGCAAGCTGCCGGGCTTCCTCAACGACCACGGCCAGGCTGCATCCCAGCCCGCCGTGGACCCCGAGGCCGAGGGCTTTGAGCTCGAGGACGACCGCCAGGTCATCACGCACGTGCCGACGCCGCACGAGATCTATGACGAGCTTTCGGCCTATGTTATGGGTCAGGAGGACGCCAAGCGCGCCATGTCGGTGGCCGTGTACAACCACTATCGCCGCGTGATCGAGGGTGGCGCCGCGGTGTCTGCCTTTGACGGCGGCATGGGCTCGCAGTTTGACGACGATATGGACGAGGTAGAGCTTGCCAAGTCCAACATCCTGCTGCTCGGTCCCACCGGTACCGGCAAGACCTTGTTGGCCCAGACGCTCGCGCGCATCCTCGAGGTGCCGTTTGCCATCGCCGATGCCACCGCGCTCACCGAGGCCGGCTATGTGGGCGAGGACGTGGAGAACATCCTTCTCAAGCTCATCAATGCTGCCGATGGCGACATTGAGCGCGCTCAGGTGGGCATTATCTACGTGGATGAGATTGACAAGATCGCCCGCAAGGCCGAGAACCTCTCCATTACCCGCGATGTCTCGGGCGAGGGCGTTCAGCAGGCGCTGCTTAAGATTCTTGAGGGCACGGTGGCAAGCGTTCCGCCCACCGGCGGCCGCAAGCATCCCCAGCAGGAGCTGCTGCAGATCGACACGACCAACATCCTGTTTATCTGCGGCGGTGCCTTTGTGGGTCTGGATAAGATCATCGCCGATCGCGTGGGCAACAAGGGCGTGGGCTTTAACTCCGAGATCGCCGGCCCCACCTCGGTCGA
>CABRZJ010000134.1:0-3437 GCA_902475425.1 uncultured Collinsella sp. | reverse complement strand
GCCGCAGCCCAGGCTCACCGATGTGGAGGTGTGGCCCATGGCGAACAGGTCGTGTTCGGACTCGTCGGGATTGGCAAAGCCAGAGGCCTCGCCGTAGCGTGCCGGGTCGATATAAGTGTACGCGCGCCCAGTCAGCGCCTTGTGGGCATAGGTCTGGTGTGACACGTCAAAGACAATTTTGTCGGTGGGGGAGTTAAACACGCGATGGAGCGCGACCGTAAGCTCAACGACACCCAGGTTGGGGGCAACGTGCCCGCCGACGGCGGCGGAGCTTTCGAGGATGGCGTGGCGGATCTCGCCGCAGAGCAGCGGAAGCTCGGCGCGATCGAGAGCCTTGACGTCCTCGGGCGTTGTCGTTTGCGTAAGCAGCATCGTTGTGGGTTACTCCATGCGAATCGTGCGCCGGCACTCCCTCGGCCGGCACAATTGCACAAGACAGTCTCGCACATTTTGGCGTTTGATATGTGACGGCGGCGCGGTAATTCGCCAACTGGTGGGGCAAAACGTTTTGTCCGATGCCATACTGATAAGTTCCATGATGATTTTATTCATTGCGTGCAGGCTGTGGCTTGCCGCCGAGCGCCGCCGGAAGGAGGCCGCATGTCCGATACCGTTCGTGCCGAGAAAATCGCGTGCGAAGTAGACCATGCTGCCCGTCAACTGGCACAGGCGGGCCGTCTGGACCTGACGCGCGAGTTTATCCAGCATGGCGATGTGACGGTGTATACGCATGTGACCTCGGTGGCGCGGGCAAGTCTGTCCTTTGCCGAGCGCCTGGGCCGCGTCGGCATCTCCGTCGACCGCTTGTCGCTGCTGCGCGGGGCCCTGCTGCACGATTACTTTCTCTATGACTGGCACGATCCCGACCCAAGCCATCGGCTGCATGGCTTTCGGCATCCGTTTTTTGCCCTGGCGCGTGCCGAAGAGGATTTTGAGCTGACGTCGCGCGAGCGGAATATCATCGTGCGCCATATGTTTCCGCTGGTGCCGGTGCCGCCGACGTGTCGTGAGGCATGGATTGTGTGCCTGGCAGATAAATGGTGCGCGCTGCGCGAGACGATTGCCGGCCGTCTGCCGCGCAAAGGCGGCGCGAACGATTTGAACGAGGGCTCGAGCGACGGCTCGAGCAAAGAATCGAACGAAAAGAGGAGTGGGTAGACGGTGGGAACCGCGATCGGCATGGCATTTGACGGCGCGACGCTTGCCGCTTGTCCGCTCTCGGCGCTGGTACTCTCGTTTGCCTTCTACGGTTTTTGCGGCTGGGTATGGGAGTCGACAGTCTGCGCCATGCTCAACCACGGACGCTTTGCCAACAGCGGCTTTTTGCTAGGGCCGTGTTGTCCCATCTACGGTGCGGGCGGCATCGCGTGCTGGTTGCTGCTGCGTGGAATCCCAGACGCCTCGAGCCAGTTTGTCGCTGCCGCGCTCGTATGCAGCGTGATCGAATATAGTGTGGGCGTGCTGTTGGAAAAAACGACGGGTGCCCGGTTTTGGGATTACTCGCATCTGCCGTTTAACCTGCACGGACGCATCTGCCTGTACTGGGCCTGCGCGTTTGGCTTGGGTGCGTTGTGTATTTGCCGTTTAGTGGAGCCGGCATTGCTGGGGCTGCTTGGCCATCTGCCGGTGCTGATTGTGCGGCTGTCCGCCTTTATCGTCGCGGTCGCGATGATGGTCGATGCGGTGTGCTCGTTGGCCAGCTGGCGCCGCCTGTCCGATCAGCTTGAGCGTGTGCGTGCCGACCTTGCCGACCGCATCAATGAGTCGCTTGCCGACGCCTCCGACTCTATGCTCGAACGTATTCCCGATTCGGCGATCGACTCGGTGGCGCAGACGCATATCCGCGGTCGCGCCGTTAACGCTTGGCTGGCCGAGCTGGGTGACGCGGCGCTCGATGCCCTGCGCGAGAAGGCTTCGATGCCGACGTTTATCTCGGATGGTGCTCGCGGCCTGGCGCTCGCTGCCCGCCGCGTTGCCGATGTCGCGCCGAGCATGCCGCGTCCGTCGCTCAGTCGTCGCCTTGCCGGCAAGCGCATGAGCCGTCCGGTGCCGAGTGTGTCGCTCAGCCGTCGTGACCTGCGCTTCTTTAACGCCTTCCCGCGTCTGCGCATCAATCGCTACGAGGGCGTCATCCGAGCTACCGACCTCCGTGACCGAGCCCGCGAGCTGTTCCGGCGCTAGCCAGAGCGGAGCCAAGCGCGCCCTTCTCGTTCGCACGTTTCCCGTTCGTTTCGCGCCCGTTGCCGTGCCGTTTCCAAGATTGCGGCACCGTTTCCATTCGACAACGCAGCGTTTAACAACGCCGTATCTGGTCTACACCAGTTGGCCCTCGGCCGCATCATGAGCGCCGACAACGTTCATGCGACCAAGGGGGAGCGAATGTACGATACGGGATCGACAACGTTTATGCTCATCTGCACCATGCTCGTGTTTTTAATGACACCGGGTCTGGCGTTTTTCTATGGCGGCCTGTCCAGGCGCAAAAATGTCATCAACACCATGCTTATGTGCTTTGGCGCCATTGGCCTGGTTGGTGTGCTGTGGATTGTTGCCGGCTGGTCGCTGGCCTACGGTGGCGACGGTTCCAGCCCGTTTATTGGAGGCCTTGACGAGCTGCTGTGCCTGCCGGTGCTCAACCAGGTGCTGCAGGCGGCCGAGGGCAATGCTGCGGATGGTGCCGTCTACCCTCAGATCATCAACATCGCCTTCCAGATGGCGTTTGCCATGATCACCGCCGCTATCGTTACGGGCAGTCTGGCAGGCCGCGTTAAGTTTGGTGCCATGACGGCCTTCCTGGGCATTTGGCTGCTCGTGGTCTATGCGCCGCTCGCCCACATGGTTTGGGGCGGCGATGGTTCCTTTATCGGCGACATCATCGGCGCGCTCGACTTTGCCGGCGGCGACGTGGTACACATTTCGTCCGGTCTCACGGGCCTGATTCTCTGCTTAATGCTCGGCCGTCGTCGCGGCTTTGGCATGATGAGCTACCGTCCGCATAACGTGCCGTTTGTGGCGCTGGGCGCCGGCCTGCTTTGGTTTGGCTGGTTTGGCTTTAACGGCGGCAGCGAGTTTAAGGCCGACGCCGTGGCGGCGCTCGCCATCCTCAACACCGTGACGGCCAGCGCGGCGGGCATGGTCTCGTGGCTTGCCGTCGAGCGCGTGCACACCGGTCGCCCCACGCTGGTGGGTGCCAGCACCGGTCTGGTTGCGGGCCTTGTGGTGGTCACGCCGGGTGCGGGCTTTGTCGAGCCGTGGGCAGCGCTGGTCATGGGCCTGATCGTCTCGCCCGTCTGTTACCTGGCCATCAGCCATCTTAAGACCAAGTTTGGCTACGACGATGCGCTCGACGCGTTCGGTTGCCACGGTATCGGCGGCATCTTGGGCGGTGTGCTCACGGGCCTGTTCTGCGTGCCGGAGCTCTCGTGGACCGGTAAGGG
>CABRZJ010000133.1:0-3470 GCA_902475425.1 uncultured Collinsella sp. | reverse complement strand
TTGCCGCGCCCCGCAGTGCCCGCTTCCCCCGAGAACAATTATCAGTGCAGGTAGATAGCTTGTTACAAAACTGCCTGGTCGCCAAAGTGCTAAAAGTCTACTCACTTAGATTGCAGAGTGCCCCCCATTAGCTGCAATTCCAAGGTAGTTAGTACTTTTGGACTCAGGTCGTCATACTGGACAAGAATATGAGTTGAGTTTTCAGGGGCAGATGCGCCATCGGCACACCAAAAACAGTCACCGATATCGATAAAAGGGATGCTCGAGCGCGTGAGGGCCCGTGCAATAGTGCTTCCGCCCGTTCCACGCTCCGCAACCACGGTACAGTAAAGGCCCGCGTCTGCATGCTCGATCGAGACCTCCCCTGCCGGAAATGCCTTCCGTACAAGCGCCATCAGGCCATCACGCGCCTCACGAGCACGAACGCGCACGCGGTTCACATGTCGCTCGTAATCACCCGATTCCAGCAAACGAGCCAAAGCGACCTGGTCAACAGAACTCACCGACGAGGCGTAAAAACCAAGGTTGCGCCTAAACCGCTCCATTAGCTCATCGGGCAGCACCATGTACGCTAGACGCAACGCCGATGACAGGCTCTTCGAAAACGTGTTGGTGTAGATAACCGACTGGGAGGCATCGATCGACGCGAGCGCGGGAATTGGCTTGCCGGCAAGGCGAAACTCACAATCAAAGTCATCTTCGATGAGGTACCGACCTGGTCGCTCGGCGGCCCAGCTCAGCAGCGCATAGCGACGCGCAATGCTCGTCACAAGACCGGTGGGATACTGATGGGACGGCATAAGGTGAAGGACATCGGTCCCAGTTTTCTGCAGAGCGCTCAGGTCCACGCCGTCGTCATCCAACGGGATATGTCGTACTTGGCAGCCCATAGCCTGATAGATGCGCGTCAGGCGCAAATAGCCCGGATCCTCAACGGCATACACCTTGTCCGCGCCAAGCAGCTGAACCAACATGGTATCGAGCAGCTGGGCGCCCGCACCGATAACAATGTTGTCGGGGTCGACATTCATACCCCTCGTCCCGCGCAGATGATGAGCAATTGCGCATCGTAGCCGAACGGTGCCCTGTACCGGTGCGGGCGAAAAGATCTCGCGCTCGTCTTCGGATGCCAGCGTCGCCCGCAGTGCGCTTTGCCAAAGCCGCGCCGCCTCCAAAGCGGAAGGAGAGAGCGGGGCGAATTGCTCGGTCCGTCCGTTGACATCATGCGCGCTGGGACCCACAGAAACGGCATCTCGGTCGATACCCTCCGCAGCTAAAGCCAAAACCGGTGCATCCGGAAGCTCGCAAGCGTAGTAGCCACGCCGCGGCTTTGAGCAAATATAGCCCTCGGCAAGTAGCTGGCTATATGCATTCTCGATAGTAATGACACTGATTCCCAGATGACTGGCAAAGGCGCGCTTAGACGGCAAATGCTCCCCCGCCACAATGCGTCCAGCTACGATATCATCTCGAATTTGCTGGTAAACATACTCATAGAGCGATGCTTCGCCGCGTTTTTCCAAATTGTAGTCAAGCATGAGTTTGCCACCTGATCTTATCGAGCTGTTCAATCTGGTATTAGTCTGACCTTATTATTATCTCGAAAACTGAGTATTTCGCCATACCCAGCTCCCAGATAGGATGTTCCGTCAAGCAATGCACATGCCAACCAAGGGAGCAACCATGCCAGAACAGACCAGCAAGGCCGATCGCGTCAAACTCAATCGCGAGCTCGCGCAGATGCTCAAGGGCGGCGTCATCATGGACGTCACCACGCCCGAGCAGGCACGCGTCGCCGAAGAGGCGGGCGCCTGCGCCGTCATGGCACTCGAGCGCATTCCGGCCGACATCCGTGCCGCAGGCGGCGTCTCGCGCATGAGCGACCCCAAGATGATCAAGGGCATCCAGGAGGCCGTCTCCATCCCCGTCATGGCCAAGTGCCGCATCGGTCACATCGTCGAGGCGCAGGTCCTTCAGGCCATCGAGATCGACTACATCGATGAGTCCGAGGTTCTCTCCCCTGCCGATGACGTCTATCACATCGACAAGACCCAGTTTGACGTGCCGTTTGTCTGCGGCGCCCGCGATCTGGGCGAGGCGCTGCGCCGTGTTGCCGAGGGCGCCACGATGATCCGCACCAAGGGCGAGCCGGGCACGGGCGACGTCGTCCAGGCTGTACGCCACATGCGCAAGATCCAAAAGCAGATCCGTGACGTTGTTGCTCTGCGCGACGACGAGCTCTTTGAGGCAGCCAAGCAACTGCAGGTTCCGGTCGAGCTGGTGCGCGAGGTCCATGCCACGGGCAAGCTTCCCGTTGTGAACTTTGCCGCCGGCGGCGTAGCGACCCCTGCCGACGCCGCGCTGATGATGCAACTGGGCGCCGAGGGCGTCTTTGTCGGCTCGGGCATCTTTAAGAGCGGCGACCCCGCCAAGCGCGCCGCCGCCATCGTCAAGGCCGTGGCAAACTTCACCGATGCCAAGCTCATCGCCGAGCTTTCGGAGGACCTGGGCGAGGCCATGGTGGGCATCAACGCCGACGAGATCGAGATTATCATGGAGGAGCGCGGGCGCTAGTCCAGCAGAAAGGATCGCACATGAGCGATTATGCAGACCAAACGGTCGCCGTGCTGGCGGTCCAAGGCGCATTTGCCGAGCACGAGGCAAGACTATCCGAGCTGGGCGCGCGCTGTATTGAGCTGAGGCAGGCGGCTGATTTGAAGCAGGACTTTGACCGTCTGGTACTTCCCGGCGGCGAGTCTACCGTTCAAGGGAAGCTGCTTGATGAGTTGGGCATGCTCAAGGAGCTTCGTGCCCGTATCGCTGAAGGCATGCCCGTCCTGGGCACCTGCGCCGGCCTGATTCTACTGGCTCACGATCTTGCCGCCCATGACGATAAGGGCACGCCGCGTTTGGCAACCATGGATGTACTTGTCGAGCGCAATGCCTACGGCAGGCAGCTCGGCAGCTTTCGAACCAAGGGGCAGGTAGCCGGCATCGACGGTGAAGTGCCGCTGACGTTTATCCGCGCGCCCCGCATCGTCGAGGTCCGCGGCGATGCCAAGGCCTTAGCGAAAGTCGACGGCCGTATCGTCGCCGCCCGTCAGGGCAACCAGCTCGGCGTAACCTTCCATCCTGAACTCGATGAAGACATCCGCCTCCACGAACTGTTCCTACAAATGTAGGCATCGAACTCAACAAACGAAACGAGAGTGGATAATCTCCCACTTTAAGCTTGGATGCAGGCTCAAACCGGGAGATCATCCACTCTTGTTCTATGTAGTCGTTTAAGAACGTCCCCAATGACTACAAGGAGTGTCCCAAGCTGCCGGCAGAAAAGGAACGTCCCTAACTGCCGCATCCGGAGCAAGACAACGCCGCAGGCAGAGGACGGACAGCGAGCGGGTCGCATTTGAGGCAAGGTGACGTGAAACGAAAGGGCGCTGACCTTCTGGTCGCGCCCTTGAAGTTGA
>CABRZJ010000132.1:0-3587 GCA_902475425.1 uncultured Collinsella sp. | reverse complement strand
CCTCTGCCATGCGACGGCAGCGCTCTCCCAACTGAGCTACGTCCCCAAGACAAGTTGATATTTTACCTACGGCTCGCCAACTGTCAACGCCCAATACCCAGTCTTTTTGGGACGCGGCTATTTTGACAACTTTTCGAGCAGGCGATCCTCTCGATGATTTTTTAATCCCCGTCCCAGAAAAATCATCGGCGAGCGCACTACTTTGCGCTGGTGAGGACGCCGGTGGTGTCGAACGCCGGGGTGAAGCTCTCGTCTACCGCTCCGCCTTCTTGCCAAAACATCGTCGTAAAGCCCAGGTCGTCGGCATGGTCGAGCACCTGCTCGTACTCCTCGCGCGTCACGGCGCGCGCCAGGTCGCCGCCTTGTTCGCGCATGAGGGCATTGGGCGTGTACTGGTTCATGACCGAGATCGGCACGTCGCCCACCGTCTGCCACACCAGGTCCAACACGCGGCACGAATCGTCCGCATGCCCCGGCAGCACCAGATGACGCACGATTATGCCGCGCTTCATGAGCCCGTCCCCGTCTACCAGCTCTCCCCCGCGGCGCTCAATTTCGCGCGCCATCTGGGCCAGACCCGACACAGCCACGCGCGGGTAGTCCTTAATATGAGAGAGTGACTGCGCAAGCGCCGCATTGGCATACTTAAAGTCGGTAAGCCACACGTCGACCAAATCGCCGAGCGCCGCCACGGCACTCGCACGCTCATAACCGCTCGTGTTGTAGACGATTGGAATGACCAGTCCGCGCTCCCGAGCTGCGGCAATCGCGGCCGGCAGCAGGTGAGCATAATGCGTCGCCGTCACCAGATTGATGTTATTGGCACCTTGGTCCTGCAGCTCCAGCATAATCTCGACCAGGCGCTCGGGCGAAATCTCAAGCCCGAAATTGCCCGTCGAGATCTCGTGGTTCTGGCAATAGATACATTTGAGCGAGCAGCCGCTAAAGAAGATCGTGCCCGAACCGGCCTCGCCCGAGATAGGCGGCTCCTCCCACATATGAAGCGCCGCGCGGGCCACCTTGAGCGTGTCATCGGCACCGCATACGCCGTGCGCACCCTCGTCGCGCACCGCACCGCAACGGCGCGGACACAAATGGCAGGCGGGCGAAAAAAGTTCGGTCAACGGCGTCGGCATAAAAACATGCTCCAAAACAACGATTCAGCAGCTCAAACGTAAAGGGACCAACCGCACAGACGGCTCGAGCCCAAGGCGCCGTAATCGTCCGACACGATTTTTGTAATGTCAAGACTGGAATCGATAAAGTGCCGCTTTATGATGTAGGTATTCCGCCCCCCGCGGAGCAACTGGGTGAACCGTCGCGTTTATTTAGGGAGCCCACACAGTCGTACCTAGTACAGGTATCCTTCGTTGTTAAGGACGCTGGAACAGTCGATGAGGGCACCCACCTGTTTTAGGTGGGTTCATTTTCGTAACGTGGGGGGTGGTTTTCTTTTGCCGAAAATCGCCATTACAGTCCATATGGATCCCCACCGGCATCCCAACAGTCCATCGACAACATCCCAATATCTGGTAAGCGCGTGATTATCGCTGCGTGCAATTCCATGCACCCCCCTTGGTCGAGTATCATGGTTCGGCTATGCCCTTTGCGCTTAGCAACCTTTGACCTTTTCCTTCGACGCTTGGCGGTTTTTAGATTCATGGCTTCATCCCCGAGCTACATACCGTATCTATGCGTGGCAGCGGCGGCCTTTATCACGACCTTCCTCACGGTGCCCCTGGTCAAGCGCCTGGCAATTAAGCTCGACGCCGTCGACTATCCTTCTAAGCGCCGCATCAACACCAAGCCCATCCCGCGTTTGGGCGGAACGGCGGTGTTTTTGGGCCTGGTCGTTGCCTGTATTGTGCAAATCCTAGGCACCTGGTACCTGGGTTGGCCGCCCGTTTTGGTGCCCCACCCCCGTCTGCACATCAGCTACCCCATACTTGCGCTTTCTTTTACCGTCATCTTTGCGACCGGCGCTATCGACGACGTCTTCCAGCTCAAGCCCAAGCAAAAGCTAGCCGGACAGGTCCTCGCCGCGCTTATCGCCTGTATCGGCGGCCTGCGGATCGGCGTCATCGTCAACCCGTTTGCCCCCGGCGAGATCATGCTCGGATGGCTCGCCTACCCCATCACCGTGATCTATCTGGTGGCATTCACCAACATCATTAACCTCATCGACGGCCTCGACGGCTTGGCCACGGGCATCTGCGGCATCGCCTCGTTCACCATGTTTTCGATGGCCGTTCTCTCGGGCCGTATCGACGCCGCTGCGCTCTCCATTGCGCTCTTTGGCGCCTGTCTGGCCTTTTTGCGCTACAACTTCAACCCCGCAAGCATCTTCTTGGGCGACTCGGGGTCGTTGCTTCTGGGCTTTGCACTGGGCTCCATCTCGCTGCTCAACGTGAGCCGCACCGCCGCACTCACCTCGCTTATCATCCCGCTCATCGTTGCCGGCGTGCCCATCATCGACACGTTTAGCGCCATCGTGCGCCGCAAGCGCGCCCACATTAGCATCGGGCAGGCCGACAAGGGCCACATCCACCACCGCCTGATCCAAGAAGGCTACAACCAAAAACAGGCTGTACTGCTCATCTATGCCTGGTGCATCATGCTTTCGGCCGGCGCCGCCGCGATTAACCAGGTCGAGGTGCCCATGCGCGTGCTCATCTTTACCGTGCTCGCCATTGGCTCGGCGGCCTTTGCCAAGCATCTACATCTGTTTGAGCCCGTACTGCGCCACCATTACAACAAGCGCACGCACGAGGACGAGCTGGTCACCCCCGACGACCCCGCTTTTAAGCAGGAGGAGCAGGCAGCCGAGGAGCGCAAAGAAGAGCGCCACCACAAGCTCTAGGGCAAGCTGCCGAGGATGTGCCAAGGCACCGTTTGCCAAGCGCGGCCGCGCCGCACCCATCGCACATGCCGCACCACGCGCGCCCCTCTCCCGCCCCTCGCCTACTTACGCACCACCCCTCCAATAAACGCGTTATCATCTTGACCCATGAACATACGTTAGGAGCAATCATGCCAAACGAGAACAGCTACGAAGTCGCGCTGCAAAAGAGCAACGCCATTCGCGAGGGCCTGGCCAAAACGCCCGAGAAGTTCACCATGCTCACCGGCGACCGCCCCACCGGCCGCCTGCACCTGGGCCACTACTTTGGCACCCTCAAGGGCCGCGTTGAGCTGCAGAACATGGGCGCCAAGACCAACGTGCTCATCGCCGACTACCAGGTCATCACCGACCGCGACACGACCGAGCACATCCAGGACAACGTGTACAACATGGTCATGGACTACCTTGCCTGCGGTATCGACCCCGACAAGACCATGATCTACGCGCACTCCGCCGTGCCCGCAGCAAACCAGCTCATGCTGCCGTTCCTGTCGCTGGTGTCCGAGGCCGAGCTGGCGCGCAACCCCACCGTCAAGGCCGAGATGGAGGCCTCGGGCCACGAGCTCACCGGTCTTCTGCTCACCTACCCGGTGCACCAGGCCTGCGACATTCTGTTCTGCAAGGGCAACGTCGTGCCCGTCGGTCGCGACCAGCTGCCGCACATCGAGCTCACCCGCACCATCGC
>CABRZJ010000131.1:0-3616 GCA_902475425.1 uncultured Collinsella sp. | reverse complement strand
GGGGACTGACTCGCCCGTGAGCGCGGCGGTGTCGAGCTGGGTTTCGCCCTCGACGATGACGCCGTCGATAGGCACGCGCTCGCCGGGCTTGACCACGATGACGGTGCCGACGGCGATGTCATCGGGGAAGACCTGCTCGAGCGTGCCGTCGGGCTGCTCGACGTTAGCGTAGTCGGGCGCGATGTCCATCATGGCACTGATCGACTTGCGGCTCTTGCCCACGGCGTATGCCTGGAACAGCTCGCCGACCTGGTAGAACAGCATGACAGCGGCGCCTTCGGCCATGTGCGGGTCGGTATCGGGGAAGAGCACCATGGCAAACGCGCCGATGGTCGCGACGGCCATGAGGAAGCTCTCGTCGAAGGCCTTGCCGCGGCGGATGTTATTGAATGCCTTTTGCAGTACGTCGTAGCCGGCAATCAAAAACGGCACGAGGAACAGCGCAAAGCTGGCGTAGATGTCGCCCGGGGTGCCGAATGCGGCGGCGAGTGGGCCGAGCTCATCGAGGGCGTACACTACGGCAAAAATACCCAGCGCTACCAGGATGCGGTTGCGCTTATGCTCGAGTGACTCTTTTTTCTTGCGCTTCTTCTTTTTCTTTTTGGGGTCGGCAGTGGCCATGACTCGTATCCTCCCATTTGAATGTATGAACACTCACTCATATAATTTCGCGTGCAAAGGCCGCGGCAAGCGCGGCCTTTGCAGGTTGGCGTAAACCTGGGCTAGAGAATGATCTCGCAGTCCGGCTCGGCGTCGGCGGTGAACTCCACGACACGGTCGAGGACCTCGTCGAACTCGGTGTCATCGGCCTCGAGCGTCAGCTTCTGGGTCATAAAGTTGACGGACACGGATTTGACGCCCTCGAGCTTGGCCAGCTCGTCCTGAAGCTCGCGCGCACAGTTGGCGCAGTCGATTTCGTCGAGTTTAAACTGCTTTTTCATGGTGGGTTCCTTTCCCTGTTTTGCGGCTTGGGTGCAGGCCGCGCTGGTACCGTGGTTGGTTGCTATTCGCAGATATGGCTCATGCCCTGGTTGAGCATGGTGTAGACGTGATCGTCGGCAAGCGAGTAGAGGATGTTGCGGCCGTCGCGGCGGAACTTGACCAGGTGCGACTGCTTAAGCGTGCGCAGCTGGTGCGATACTGCCGACTGTGAGGTTGCGGTCGCCTCGGCGATGTCGGCCACGCAGAGCTCGCGGCCCATGAGGGCATAGAGAATCTTGATGCGCGTGGTGTCGCTGAAGACCTTGAACAGGTCGGCGAGGTCGTAGAGAAGCTCCTCGTCGGGAAGGTCCTCGGGCGAGCAGGTGGTGGGGATCACGGGCTCGGTGGCCTCGATGTCGGGTTTCGTTTCATCAACGCGGATGCTCATTGCAATATCCTTTCATATGAACATGCGCTCATATAATTTACTTTCGATTATATGAGCGCATGTTCATATGTCAATACAATTTGCGATAATTTCGATGACTGCTTGCCGCCTCGGCGATTTTCTGCGGGTTGGGAGACATCGACGCAATGCTCGCCAACATATTTCGAGATGTTCGGCCAGCATGCTAAGAAAGCCACCTTGAGAAGCATTAGAACTGTTCATATTTGTACTTTATCATGTTAAATACCGCGAGAATCAGTTCTTCCTCTACGGGAGTTCCTGCAGAATCAGTTTTATCTAAAGTTATATTGAGCATTGCTGCAGCCAATCTGGCACATCGGTGGCCGAATAAGTCGAAAAATGTAGGTGGACATCCGCAGAGATCGCCTTTAGAAGAGCGAATTCTCAATTAGATCAATAATCGTGTCGTCTTCCGTGCGGTTTTCATCGATTTTTGCGAAAATGTCGCTTTCCCAAGGCCCATTGATTTCCTCAGCAAGGGCCCCGACGTGTTGCATGTCGTCGGGTTCTGGCACATCGTTGATGCTCGGGTCATCAGCTTGCGGATATTGGCTTGCAATTTCGCGCTTGGCGGCCTCTTCTTCTTTGAGTGTCTCCAGGACGCGGCGGCCGTATTCGAAGTAGCGCCGCAAGACAAATTGACGAAGAGTTTCTTGCAGGATGGCGAAGTTATCCGGGAGTCGACCGGGCCATATCTTCTCGCGAATGCGAATCGCTTCCATGACCCGTCTAAAAGCGGACTGCTTGAAAAACGAATGACGACTAACTGTGATAACGGCATATCCCATGTTTCGCAGCGTGTTTCGGCGTTCCTCGTCAATTGATTGCTGTTCGGGCTCGTCGTGGTAAAAGCCGTTGTATTCGATATCGGTCATCGAATTTTCGAGCAGCGCGTCGAGGTAGAAAACCGTCCGTCGCGTTAGGGCGGCGTATCTTTTGGGGACTGGGATCGGATAGTCCGTTTTGATAGCGCGTATGGCTAAGCCACCCATTGACTTGGGCATTGTCAGCATCATGACAAACGCCGTTTCGAGTGGGGAGCGACAGCCTTCGCGTACATAAGAAAGTGCCTTAAGTGCTTTATTAGATCCACGATACCCCGATGCCTCTGAAAAGAAGGCTCTGAGCTCTTCAACGCTGGTTAGGGCTGGGCGCTCGCGATATTGAGTTTCGTCGGACGTTCCAAGCGCGTAGGAGCCGCAGATTTCAAAGTAATACTCAACGAGCTCCGAAAGGTTGAGGTCGGCTGCTGCTTCTAACGCGCACAGCTTGATATCGACGATGTGGACGTTCGGCTCGAGTTCTAGGTAGCTTTCTGCATCAAACGTATAGCGCGTGCAGTGGCAGATGCAGCCCTTGCGGTGCCTTTTGGCATTATTGGAAAACGTCAGCACATGGATGCTTTCAGAATCGACATTCTTTCTGTTGAGCCATGCTCGCGCCGCTTCCAGGTCGGACGTGGTCGGCGCAGACACCTTGATCTTTTCCATGGGTATGGGATCGGTCGCGTAGCTTGCGAGCGAGTTGACTGTTTGGTATACAGCGCGTGCCGTGGTATGTGACAGAACGATTCCCATACGCGCATGATGGCATAGCGGACGCCATATACGCCCGAAACTTCGGGCAACGGTATTGGGGCGCGGCTTATCTTCTGCGAACGGTGGGTTTTGAGCTGTCGTATTGAGGGGGGCAGCTTCGGCTGGGGAGGTTTCTGTCGGCCGCCCCATTTTGGTGAACTTTAGTTGCGGATTCGTAGCTTCTAAGCGTTTTTGCCGACCGCTCAGATGCCTCACCAACATAATTTGAGTTATTCGGCCTTATCCTATACGAATGGTGCGATCGCAACGTCCTATTCGAATTGATTCAGGTAGATTTATGGGGCTTGGTTGCGAAATTGGGGCGACTATAGCGCTCGATTGCGGTTCAAGGGGCCTCGACTAGTGGTTCAGCTGGCCGAACAACTCGAAAAAAGTAGATGGGCCCTGCCGACTATGTGAAGCACGCGAATTTGCTCGTTTTGATGCAAACTAGGGTGCAGCCATAAGACTGCGCCCTAGTTTACTGCGTGCCGGTGCCTCCAGACGGATTGCACTGTGCCTGGCAGGCGCTCCCGCAGATGGATCGGTTATTTCGCGAATAGGTTCTTGAGGTTGAACTCGGCCTGTACCGTGCGGAGCATGAGGTCGGTGTCGTCGAGGCCCAGGTGCTGCTCGTTGGCGTCGGCGG
>CABRZJ010000130.1:0-3663 GCA_902475425.1 uncultured Collinsella sp. | reverse complement strand
CCTGGGTCTGATCGGCCTGGGTCTTAAGACGCTCATTACCGGCAAGACGAAATAGTCGTTTGTAGAAGCAGTTTGTAGAAGCGCCCCGCATTTGAGGAAAGCCTCGGATACGGGGCGCTTTTCCCTGCTACCATGGTGCGAACAACAACGCGAATGACAGGCAGGAATATGAAGCTCACTATAGAATCGATGACCTACGGCGCCGACGGGCTGGCGCACGCCGACAACGGCAAGGCCGTCTTTGTGCAGGGTGCCGTGGCAGGCGACACCGTCGAGGCCGAGGTCGTACAGGACGGCAAGTCATTCATGCGCGCCCGCACCACCGAGATTCTGGAGCCAAGCCCCAATCGCATTCAGCCTCCCTGCCCCTTCGTGGGCATCTGCGGCGGCTGCTCGTGGGGCAATCTCTCACGCACGGCACAGCTCGCCGCCAAGGAGCAAAACCTGCGCTCCACGCTCGAGCGCATCGGCAAGTTCGCTCCTGAGCTGGCAGATGAGTTGGTACAGCCCATCTGCCACACCAAGGACGACTGGGGCTACCGCAATAAAATCGAGCTCGAACCGACCGTCGTCAACGGTCGCGTGCGCCTTGGCATGCACGGTGTCGACCCCAGCAAAATCGTGACCGTCGATATGTGTCCGCTGTTCGATAAGCGCTTCCCGAAGGCACTCAAATCGGTCGTCGGCGCACTCAACTATCTAAGCGGCAGCCATGACTTGGGGCTCGAACGCGTGGGCATTCGCGCATCGCGCCGCACCAAGGCACTCGAGGTCGCACTCTGGACGCCCACAGGCTCTTTTCCGCGCTCGCAGGTCTCCCGCGTGCTGGCGGACGCCGCTCATCCTACGAGCATCGTACGCGTGATGAGCAAGGGCGAAAAGAAGGCCCGCCGTGTCTCCAAGGTCGAAATGCTCGCCGGAGAGGGCTCATGGACCGAGAATATCGCCGAGGATCAGATGCGCTTGTCTGCCCCGTCTTTTTTCCAGGTCAACACCAAGGGTGCCGAGATTTTGATCGATCTTGTCATGGAAGCGCTCGACCCGCAGGAAGACGAGCTTGCCGTGGACCTGTACTGCGGTGCCGGCACCTTTACCCTGCCGCTCGCCCGCCGCTGCGACTTTGTCGCTGCCGTCGAGGCCTACGGCCCCGCCGTGCGCGATCTACGCCGTAACCTGGAAATCAACAAGCTTGATAACGTCGACGTCATTGGCGGAGACGCGGTGCGCGAGTTCCCCGACCAGGATGCCGACATCTTGGTGGTCGACCCGCCGCGCGCAGGCCTCGCCCCCGAGGCGATCGGCCTTATCGCCAGCACGAGTGCCCGCGATGTCGCCTACGTGAGCTGCGACCCGGCCACCCTGGCGCGCGATCTCAAACGCTTTGTCGAAGAAGGCACCTTCTCCCCCGTAAAGATCACGCCAGTCGACCTGTTCCCACAAACCTTCCACTGCGAGACCGTCGTCCACCTTAGGCGCAACTAGCCGCTTAATCATTGCTCAGAAAATCATTGGGAAATCGAGCGTGGCAAGCGGAGGTCTTCGGGGTATAAGACGGCTAATTGTATGCCGCCTATGAAAGGAACCCTCATGCCCAGCGTTGCCGTTCTCGCCGCCGATGGCTTTGAAACTATTGAATGCTTGACCATGGTCGATGTCATGCGTCGCGGCGGCGTGCGTGCCACGCTCGTCTCGATCATGCCCACGCGCGAGGTCGTAAGCTCGCTGCAGATCCCCGTGACCTGCGATGCGCTCTTTGATGAGATCAACTTTGACGAGTACGACTGCGTCGTGCTGCCCGGCGGCCTGCCCGGTGCCACCAACCTGCGCGCAGATCAGCGCGTCTGCGACGTGGTCTGCGAGTTCGCCGCAACCAAGCACGTCGCCGCCATCTGCGCCGCCCCGTTTATCCTGGGCGAGCTCGACCTGCTCGAGGGGCGCCATGCCACGTGCTTCCCTGGCTTTGAGAAAAGCTTCCCCGAAGGCGCCTATACCGGCGAGAAGGTCACGCAAGACGGCAACATCATCACTGCCAGCGGCATGGCACAGTCCCTCCCCTTTGCATTGGAGCTGCTGCGCACGCTCGCCGGCGACAAGGCCGTCGAGAAGGTCGCCGAGGGCATCCAACTATGATTTTGGCTTCGCAATCGCCGCGCCGCATAGAGCTGATGCGCGAGGCAGGGTATGACATTCGCGTGATTCCCGCAGAAATCGACGAGACTCCCTTCGACGGCGAGGCCCCGCTCACGCTTGTCGAGCGCTTGGCACGCGCCAAGGCGGCTGCCGTTGCTGCCGAGCATGCCGAGCCCAATGAGCTAACGGTCGCGGCCGACACCATCGTCACCTTTGACGGCAAGATTCTGGGCAAGCCGGCAACCGAGGACGAGGCGCGCACTATGCTCCGTGAGCTTTCGGGCCGCACGCACCAGGTCGCAACCGGCGTCTGCATCGTTAAGGCAGGCGATACGGCCGCCCCGCATGCCGCCGAAAGCCTGTCCTTTGTCGATGTGACCGACGTGACGTTCTACGAGCTCACCGACGAGCAGATCGAGCACTACGTCGCCTCGGGTGAGCCCATGGACAAGGCCGGCGCCTACGGCATTCAGGGCACAGGAGGACGCATGCTCGTGCACGATATTTCGGGCGACTTCTATAACGTGGTGGGCCTACCCATCGCCCGCGTCGCGCGCGCGATTCAAAAACTCTCGTAATTGCATCTGGCGCTGGGTATCCCCCGGCGCCTACAATTTTGGCGTACCGTACGGATCCCGACCGGGCACAAGGCGCGGCGGAAAACCGATAGGAGTTAAACATGGATACACTGCTCGAGGCCATTGACGTCTGCGATGTCGATGGCTTTTGCTATGGCAACTATACGGACGAGGAGGCCGGCACCGGTTGCACCGTAATCGTGGCACCCGAGGGCGCCACCGGCGGCGTTGACGTTCGCGGCGGTGCTCCAGCATCGCGCGAAACCGACCTGCTGCGACCCGAGAACACCGTCGACAAGGTCCACGCCGTCTGCCTTTCGGGTGGATCGGCCTTTGGCCTCGAGGCTGCAAGCGGCGTCGCTCGCGAGCTTGAGAGCCGCGGCATCGGCCTTCCCGTCGGCCCCACGCAGGTGCCTATCGTGTGCTCCAGCTGTATCTTCGACCTCGCCTTTGGTAACCCCACCGTGCGCCCCGACATTGAGGCCGGCATCGCCGCCGTGCGCGAAGCACTCGACCACACCCCCACCAAGCTCGAACAGGGCAACGTAGGCGCCGGCACGGGCGCTACCGTGGGTAAGCTCATGGGGCCTGCCACCTGCATGAAGGCCGGCCTTGGAGCTGCCGCCGTGGCACTCGGCCCCATCAAGGTGGGCGCCGTGGTCTCGGTCAACGCCTGCGGCAACGTTGTCGACCCCTTCACCGGCGAGTGGGTCGCCGGCATGCGCGCCGCAGCCGATAGCGACCAGATCGTCGACATGGAACTCGCAGCCTTTGCCGCCGCCGGATCCATGCAGATGCCGCTCGACCGCACCAACACCACCATCAGCTGCATCGTCACCAACGTGGAACTCACTAAGGCACAAGCCACCAAGGTCTCCCAGATGGCCGCAGACGCCTACGCACACGCCATCCGCCCCACACACACCACCAACGACGGCGACACCATCTACACCCT
>CABRZJ010000129.1:0-3685 GCA_902475425.1 uncultured Collinsella sp. | reverse complement strand
ATCGCGATGACATCGCCGCTGCGGCACGCGCCGTGTCGGGCTCCCAGGCCGCCCCTGCGGGCAGCACGGCGGCTTTCGTGGCACTCGTTGCCAACGCGGCAGCCAATAACGCCTACAACGCTACCTCGGGCGACGCGAACGCTTCTGCCGATAATTCGTACGTTGATGAAGCCATTACCGCGGACGAGGAGGCCGTTGCCGCCCGCCGTGCCGCCGAGAGCTCGCTTTGGGGCGCTCCTGCTCAGCAGCAGGCGGCTGAGGCTGCGCCGTACAACGCAAACCTCGCCAGCATGCCTATCATCTCCGGTGCCGCGGACATCGATCTTGACGACCTCGATGAACCTGCAGCCATCACCGCATCGATTGATGCCCAAGATCGCATCGACACCGGCGACCTTCCGGACGCCTCGCTCGAGGTCGATGTCCCCATGGCCGATTACTCGGGCCACGAGGACATGTGGGTCGCCGCCACCGCGATTCTGGATGAGATTGACGAGCCCGCTCCTGTTGCAGTCCCCACTCCCGTCGCTGCCCCTCAGCCTGCTGCTCCCGCCTATGTCGGCCGTCACAGCGCTGTGTTCCCCGAGGATACCGCCCGTATCTCGCGCGAGAGCATCGAGCGGGCCGAGGCTATTGCCGCCGGCATTATGGAAAATCGTCGTCACGAGCGCGTCAATCAGATCCTCGAGGAAGAGATCGAGCGCCTGCAGTCCTCTACCGCCAAGCGTACGGGCCGTGCCTATCTGAGCGTTATCGAGGGCGGTACCGCCAGCTTCGCGCCGCTCCGCGCGGAGGCATAACTTCTGCATGGTTAAGATCAATCGAAAATGGGCGGTCGTGACCTGCCTGATGGCGCTCTTGATCTGGGGCAATTCGCTGGTTCCCGGCTCGGGGTCGGGCTCGCTGAGCCTAACGGTCATGGAAGCTATCCGCGGTTTCCTGCACGGCGTGGGACTTCCATATGAATGGGTGACCAACTTTGTTGTTCGCAAGTGCGCGCATTTTACCGAGTATATGGTGCTCGGCATCCTGGCAACGCACGCTTTTGATTTTGAGGGCCGGCACACCTTTGACGTGCTGCTGCCCACGGCGGTGTTCCTGCTGCTGATTCCCTCGATCGACGAGACGATTCAGCTCTTTGTGCCGGGACGCGCCGGCATGATCACCGATGTGATGATCGACTGCTGTGGAGCGGCAATGGGCGTTGTGCTCCGATATCTCTTACGGTCGCTGATGTACGCCAAAAAGGCCGCCTAGGACGTATTGTTTGGTCCTAGGCGGCCTTTTTTATTTGAGGGCTTATATGAGGCGTGGTGGCGTCGTTCCATTGGTCGGATTTGCTGGGCGCGCCACGCCCCGTGGGTGCGTCTGTTACTGAAGCGCCTGTGCGCCCAGGGCAAGGCAACCCATGATGCCCTGCTTGCCCTCGAGGCTGTTGTTGACAATGTAGGTATCGATGTCGTTGACCTCGGGCGTGACGATATAGCCGTTGAGCATTTCGGCACATTTCTTGCGTGCGAGCGGCACGATGGGGGTGTGGTCGGCCACGCCGCCGCCGATGATGATCTTTTGCGGCGCGTAGCACAGCGTGTAGGTCATGAGCGCCTGTGCCAGATAGCCGGCGAGCAGGTCCATGGCCTCCGGGTCATCGGCCATGTCTCCGGCGCTCTTGCCATCCCAGCGCTTTTTAACGCCGGGGCCGGCGATGAGGCCCTCGAGACAGTTGTCGTGGAAGGGGCAGGCGCTGTGCTCGCCAATGGTGTCGCGCGGGTCGCGCGTGACCAGGATGTGGCCGGCCTCGGGATGCATCATGCCGTGCACGAGCTTACCGCCCGAGAGCACGCCGGCGCCCACGCCGGTGCCGATGGTCAGGTAGACCACGTCGGTGAGGCCCTTGGCGCAACCAAACGTGACCTCGCCCAGGCAGGCGACGTTGACGTCGGTATCGTAGCCGCAGGGGATATTGAGCTCGTTTTGGATAGTGCCCAGCAGGTCAAAGTAGCGCCATGCCGTTTTGGGCGTCTCCAGGATCTTGCCGTATTGGGGCGAGGCAGGGTTGACTGCGGTGGGGCCAAAGGCGCCGATGCCCAGCGCGGCGATGCCCTTGTCGGCAAACCATGCGTTGACGGCCTCAACGGTCTCCTGCGGGGTCGTGGTCGCGATCTGCTTGCGCTCTAGGACCGTACCGTCCGCATAGCCCGTGGCGCAGACCATCTTGGTGCCACCGGCCTCGAGCGCTCCGATAAGCTGCTGCTCTGCCATAGTATTCCTCTCTCTGGGACGAGTTGCTCCGTGACTAAAGTATAGAGCTCTAAACTATTTAAGAAAGCGCTATAGAAAGAAGCCTCGCAACGCGGCGGGCGGTGCGGGGCTTCTTTGGTTGCTTTAGTTGCCGGGCCGTCCTTACCCGCGCGGCTTGATTTTATCACGTAGCGACTTGAGGTTCTCCAGCGCCGCGTTAAGCGTCTCGTCTCGCTTGGCAAAGTGGAAACGAATCAGATGGTTGACGGGCTCGCGGAAGAAGCTCGAGCCGGGCACGGCGCCCACGCCCACCTTAGACGCGAGGTCCTCGCAGAATTCGAGGTCGCTGTCATAGCCAAACTCAGAGATGTCCATCATGACGTAGTAGGCGCCCTGCGGCACGTTGTGCGTGAGGCCGATGCTGCCGAGTCCCTGACAGAACAGGTCGCGCTTGGCGGTGTAGAGGTCGAGGACCTCCTGGTAATAGCTGTCGTCGAAGTTGAGGGCGGTGACGACAGCTTCCTGCAGGGGAGCGGCGGCACCCACGGTGAGGAAGTCGTGGACCTTCTTGATGCGCTCGGTGATCTGGGCCGGGGCAATGGTGTAGCCCAGACGCCAGCCGGTGATGGAGTACGTTTTGGACAGCGAGCTGCAGCTGATGGTTCGCTCGAACATGCCGGGCAGCGTGGCCATATAGACGTGCTCGTGGGGCGCGTAGACGATGTGCTCGTACACCTCGTCGGTGATGCAGTAGGTGTCGTACTTTTTGCAGAGGTCGGCGATAAAGGTGAGCTCCTCGCGCGTAAAGACCTTGCCGCAAGGGTTGGAAGGGTTGCACAGGACGATGGCCTTGGGGTCGTTGTCGCGGAAGGCCGCCTCGAGTGTCTCGCGGTCAAAGTCGAATGTGGGCGGGTTGAGCGGCACGTAGATAGGCTCGGCACCCGAAAGGATCGTGTCGGCGCCGTAGTTCTCGTAGAACGGCGAGAAGATGACGACCTTGTCTCCGGGGTTCGTAACCGTCATCATGGCGGCCATCATGGCCTCGGTGGAGCCGCAGGTGACTACGATATTCTCGTTGGGGTTTACCGACATGCCCATAAAATGCTCCTGCTTGGCGGCAAGCGCCTCACGCATGGCCTGGGAGCCCCAGGTGATGGAGTACTGGTGGTAAAGCGGCTTGGGGTCGGTGGCGATGGTGCTGAGGCTATCGAGCAGCTGCGCTGGGGGATCGAAGTCAGGGAAGCCCTGCGAGAGATTGACAGCGCCGTACTTATTGGAGATGCGTGTCATGCGGCGGATGACCGAATCGGTAAACGTTGCCGTGCGGTTGGAGAGTTCTTTCATGACGGTCCTTTCGAGCATTTGCAGTGGGGCAAGTTTACTCCTATGAAACCGGTGGGATTTGCTCGAAATGGTCTCGAAAGACTCTTTTCAAAATTCTTGA
>CABRZJ010000128.1:0-3699 GCA_902475425.1 uncultured Collinsella sp. | reverse complement strand
ATCTCTTCGACCTGAACCTGAGGCCTAATGAATTCTGACATGTATTACCTCCAGCCTCAGCAGCCCGGATGGACTACTTAGAGTAGAGCTCGACGATGAGCTGCTCGTTGATATCACCGCTGATCTGCTCACGCGTCGGCAGAGCGAGCACGTTACCAGACAGCTTCTCGATATCGACCTCGAGCCAGCCAGGGACCTCAAAGCGCTCGGAGGAAATCAGGGCCTCCTTGATGGGGAGGAGGTCACGGAACTTCTCGCCGACAGCGACGACGTCGCCGGCCTTGACGCGGTAGGACGGGATGTCCACGCGCTTGCCGTTCACGGTGAAGTGACCATGACGGACGGACTGACGAGCCTCTTTGCGGGTGCGGGCGAAGCCAAGACGGAAGACGACGTTGTCGAGGCGAGACTCAAGGATGATCATGAGGTTCTCACCGGTGACGCCGTTCATCTTGCGGGCCTTGTTGAAGTAGCCGTGGAACTGCTTCTCCAGAACGCCATAGATGAACTTGACCTTCTGCTTCTCGCGCAGCTGCATGCCGTACTCAGATTCCTTGCGACGGCGCTTGGGCTGACGGATAGATTCCTTCTTGCTGCTGTAACCGAGCTCAGCGGGATCGATCCCGAGCTGACGGCAGCGCTTAAGAACAGGAGTCCTGTCGATTGCCATATTGATACGATCCTTTCAGTTACACGCGGCGACGCTTCTTGGGGCGGCAGCCGTTGTGCGGAATGGGGGTCTTGTCCTGGATGCTCGAGACCTCGAGGCCAGCAGCCTGGAGGGAGCGGATGGCGGTCTCACGACCGGAGCCGGGGCCCTTGACGAAGACGGAAACCTTCTTCATACCGTGCTCCATGGCCTGCTTGGCAGCAGCCTCGGCAGCCATCTGGGCAGCGAACGGCGTGGACTTACGGGAGCCCTTGAAGCCCACCTGGCCAGCCGACTTCCAGGAAATGACGTTGCCCTGGGGATCGGTGATCGAAACGATCGTGTTGTTGAACGTAGAACGAATGTGAGCCTGGCCCACGGAAATGTTCTTACGGTCCGCGCGCTTCAGACGGGCAGCGCGAACGTTCTTCTTAGCAGTAGCCATCTATCTAGCGCTCCTTATTTCTTCTTCTTAGCACCGATCTGACGCTTCGGGCCCTTGCGGGTACGAGCGTTAGTGTGGGTGCGCTGGCCGCGGACCGGGAGGCCCTTGCGGTGACGAAGGCCGCGGTTGCAGCCGATGTCCATAAGGCGCTTGACGTTCTGGTTGCGCTCACGGCGGAGGTCGCCCTCAACCATGATCTGGTTCTTATCGATATAATCGCGGATGGCGTTAACCTCATCCTCGGTGAGGTCCTTAACGCGCGTATCCACGTTAACGTTGCACTCGACGCAAATCTTCGTCGCAGTGGTGCGGCCGATGCCGTAAATGTAGGTCAGACCGATCTCAACGCGCTTCTCACGCGGGAGGTCGACACCATTAATACGGGCCAACGTAGTCTCCTCTCTTAACCCTGACGCTGCTTATGACGGGGGTTCTCGCAAATGACGAGGACCTTGCCATGGCGCCTAATGATTTTGCACTTATCGCACATCTTCTTGACCGAAGGACGTACCTTCATCGTTCTTCCTTTCGGTAGCGCTCAAACTACTTCCCTACTATCTACTCGCCCAGCCGCAGGCGTTTAAAACTATGGCTGGTCTTCACACGCAAACCGACCGTAGGTTGAGCTAAGCCTGCAGTCGGAAAAGAGCGTGTATGTGTGTCGCTATTTATAGCGATAGGTGATGCGACCGCGGGTCAGGTCGTACGGGGAAAGCTCCACGACAACCCTGTCACCGGGGAGAATGCGGATGTAATTCATTCGGATCTTGCCAGAAATGTTGCACAGAACCGAATGACCGTTCTCGAGCTCAACCTTAAACATGGCGTTGGGCAGCGGCTCCTTTACCGTACCCTCGAGCTCAATTGCGTCTTCCTTCTTCACAAGCAATCATCTTTCTCTAGAAAACGACAGCGATTGAGTATTCTACAATACGCATGCACGTATCGTAATATCTTCGTAATGGCTCCACAACTAAGTGAAACTTGTTACATTTCTCCGCCCTGGAGCGAACACCAGGATCCTTGCGCATCGGTGGTAAGAATCACCGGACCGTCATCGGTAATGGCGACGGTGTTCTCGTAGTGCGCGGCGGGCAGGTGGTCGTTGGTCGTAACGATCCAACCATCGGAGCCCGTGCTCACATGGTTGGATCCCATCGTAACCATCGGTTCGATGGCAATGACCATACCGGCCTGGAGACGAACGCCCCTCCCCTTCTTTCCATAATTCGGAACGTTGGGGTCCTCGTGCATCACATGGCCAATACCGTGCCCCACATAATCGCGAAGCACGCCATAGCCGTGAGACTCGGCGAGAGACTGGACGGCATAGCCAATGTCCCCAATATGATTACCGGGAACAGCCTGCTCGATTGCAGCCTTAAGGCAATCGCGCGTAACCTCGCACAGGGCCTTGGCCTCGGGCGTGGGGGTACCGACGAAAAACGTCCAAGCGTTATCGCCGACCCAACCGTCGACAACGGCTCCCGTATCGATGGAGATGATATCGCCATCGCGCAGAATCATGTCGGGGTTGGGAATACCGTGGACAACGGCATCGTTGATCGATGCGCAAATGGTCCCCGGGAACCCGCCGTAACCCTTAAAGGCCGGGGTGCCGCCATGCATGCGGATAATCTGCTCCGCAAGCTGATCAAGCTCAAAAGTCGAAACGCCGGGGCGCACCATGGCTCCAACGTGGCGGAGCGCCATCTTAGATAGCGCTCCTGCCTTCTTCATCTGCTCGATTTGCGTTGCAGACTTAATCTTGATCATAGACCGAGAGCCTCTTTGACATCCCCGTACACGGTCTCGCGAGGCTGGTCACCGTTGACCGACTTGAGCAGACCCTGGCCACGATAGTAGTCGACGAGCGGGCTCGTGGACTTCTCGTAGACGTCGAGACGATTCTTGATGGTCTCGGGCTTGTCGTCGTCGCGCTGATACATCTCGCCTGCGCACTTGGGGCAGGTTGCATCGGCAGCAGTGCCGGTGTAACCGCAGGCACGGCAAGTGCGACGAGAAGACAGGCGGTCGATGATGACTTCGGGAGCAACGTCGACCAGAAGAGCGCAATCAATCTCGCGGCCCATGGCAGAAAGCTCGGAATCGAGCGTCACGGCCTGAGCGGTGTTGCGCGGGAAACCGTCGAGGATAAAGCCCTGCTGGGCGTCATCGGCGGCAAGGCGCTCTTTGACAAGGTCGATCACGAGCTGGTCGGGAACAAGCTCGCCAGCGTCCATGTACTTCTTAGCCTGGATACCGAGCTCAGTGCCGCCCTTGACGGCAGCACGAAGCAGGTCGCCCGTGGAAATGTGAGCGACGCTAAACTCGGCGACGAGCTCCTGTGCAACGGTGCCCTTACCGGCACCGGGAGCTCCGAGCAATACGAGGTTCATGAGCAATCCTCCTCTAGCCTATTTAAAGAATCCATCGTAATCATACATCTTGATCTGGCCTTCGAGCTTGTCGACTGTGTCAAGCACGACGCCGACCATGATGAGGATGGACGTGCCACCAAAGGCCTGGATCAGCTGGTTACCCGTAAAGGAGAAGATGATCGAAGGCACGATGGCGATGAGCGCCAAGAAGACAGCGCTGGGAA
>CABRZJ010000127.1:0-3699 GCA_902475425.1 uncultured Collinsella sp. | reverse complement strand
CCGTGGTCCTTGGCCTCCTTGCGGTCGCAGCAGTACTTGACCTCCTTGCCGTACAGCTCGTGGTAGGCAATTGCGGTCACGACGGCCAGCGGAATACCCTTGTAGGCCGGTCCAAACAGCACATCAAAGTCGTCGCCAAAGTTATCGTGGATGGCTTGGGCGTAATACTCGCCCAGCTTCTTGAGCTGATAGCCCGTCACGTAAGCGCCGGCGTTCATAAAGAACGGGGACTGACGGCCGCTCTTGAGCGTAAAGCTGCCGAACTTAAGAACGTCGGACTCGACCATAAACTTGATGAACTCTTGCTTGTAAGCCTCCATGCGGGCTCCTCTCGTAATCGCGTACGTGCCTTCCAGTTTAGCGCAGGCGAAGCGTCGATGCGGGCGCGCTTTGGGGCCACGGCATTCTGTAAAGGCTTTGTCAGGGGAAATGGTTTTCCGAACAATGGGGTTGACATGTCAAACCCCCTCATCAAGAATACGGGCGGATTAAAAAGGGGTACGAGATACCCAAAGCGCGCTGCGCTCAGCCTTTAGGAGGTGTGCCATGGAAGGCAGTCCTAGTCGAAAAACCTGCATGTCGCCCTCGGCACGCCGCGAGGACTCCGCACACGCATAAACGCCACCGGCAGATCGCCAAAACCACCACAAAGGCGCGCTGCACCCTTTGTGGGCTCAAGAGCTTGACGTGAGCGACATCTAGGTTTTTTGAAGCAAATACGACACGTACGCTAACTCCCCTCAACAAGGAGGACCCTATGCTGATGCTCAAAACCGTCACGGTACTCGAAGCCATCTCCAAGCGCCGCCGCACGGCGCGCCCTGCCGCTCATACCGGCCTATCCAAGAACACCATATTCGCCGCCACCCATAGTGCCGAGGACGCCCTCGTACTGCTTGACGCCACGGCAAACGGCCTCACCGTCGAGCAGGCAACTGAGCGCCTGAACGCCGTCGGCCCCAACACCATCGAGGCAACGACCAAAACGCTCGCCCGCCGCATCGCCGACGCGTTCATCGATCCCTTCGCCGGCATCCTCGCCGCGCTCGCGCTGGTCTCGCTCTACATCGACGTGCTCGCCGTACCCGAGCCGCAGCGCGACCCCTCCACGGTCATCGTCATCGGCATCATGCTGCTGGTATCGGGCGGTATGAAGTTTATCCAGGAAGCCCGCAGCGGCAATGCGGCCGAGGCCCTTAAGGACCTGGTCTCCAACACTTGCACCGCCCTGCGCGACGGCGGGCGCATCGAGATCCCCTTCGACGAGCTCGTCCCCGGCGATGTAATCCGCCTCTCTGCCGGCGATATGGTGCCAGCAGACGCCCGCATCATCACCGCGCGCGACCTGTTTGTGATCGAGTCCGCACTCACCGGCGAGAGCGAGGCCGTCGAGAAGACCACCGCCGTCACCGTCGTCGAGGGCGCCGACGGCTCCGCACTGCCACTCTCTGCCTGCAAGAACATCGTCTTTACCGGCACCTCCGTGCAAAACGGCGCCGCCATGGCGCTTGTCGTTGCCACCGGCTCGGACACCTACCTGGGCGGCATCGCCAAGATGCTCAACGGGCGCGGCGAAAAAAGCGCGTTTGACCGCGGCGTCTCGAGCGTCTCCATGCTGCTGGTGCGCCTGATGCTCGTTATGGCGCCGGCCGTCTTTGCCATCAACGCCGCCACCAAGGGCAACGTCATCGACGCGCTGCTGTTCGCCACGAGCGTGGCCGTGGGCATCACGCCGCAGATGCTTCCCGTCATCGTGACCACGAGCCTGTCGCAGGGCGCCAAGGACCTCGCCCGTCGCCAGGTTATCGTCAAGGAGCTGCCGGCGATTCAAAACCTCGGAGCGATGGACGTCCTGTGCTGCGACAAGACCGGCACCCTCACCGAAGACCGCATCGTGCTCGAGCGCTACCTCAACACCGATGGCAACGAGGACGCGCGCGTGCTGCGCCATGCGTTTTTGAATAGCTTCTTCCAAACCGGTCTCAAAAACCTTATCGACCTGGCCGTAATCGACCGTGCCGATGTGACGCCCTCGACCGTCGCGCCCGATTCCATGCTGGGCCAGAGCCTGCGCGACCGCTACACCAAGGTCGACGAGGTGCCCTTCGACTTCTCGCGCCGTCGCCTGAGCGTGGTGGTCGCCGATGCCCAAGGCAAGACTCAGATGGTCACCAAGGGCGCTGCCGAGGAAATGCTCGAGATTTGCTCCTTTGTCGAGATCGATGGCATCGCTCAGCCGCTCACCGACGAGAAGCTCGCCCAGATTCGCAAGCAAATCGCCGGACTTAACGCCGAGGGCCTACGCGTAATTGCCGTGGCGCAGAAGACCAATCCGCGCTGCGTGGGCGAGTTTGGCATCGCCGACGAGTGCGACATGGTGCTGATGGGCTTTTTGGCCTTCCTCGATCCGCCCAAAGCAAGTGCCGCGGGCGCCGTCGCCACCCTCGAGGCCAAGGGCGTGGCGGTCAAGGTCCTAACCGGCGACAACGACCGCGTCGCCGCCACCGTCTGCGAGCAGATTGGTATCGATGCGAGCAACGTCTTGCTCGGCTCCGAGATCGATGCGCTCGATGACGCCGAACTTGCCGAGCGCGCCGAGAAAACCCACCTCTTCACCAAGCTCTCGCCGCTGCAGAAGGCGCGCCTGGTACGTGTCATGCGCGAGATGCTCGGCCACACCGTGGGCTTTATGGGCGACGGCATCAACGACGCCGCCGCCATGCGTGCGAGCGATTGCGGCATCTCGGTCGATTCGGCCGTCGATATTGCCAAGGAATCCGCCGATATCATCTTGCTTCAGAAGGACCTGGGCGTGCTCGAGCGCGGCATCATCGAAGGCCGCCGCACTTACGGCAACCTGCTCAAGTACCTCAAGACCACGGTGAGCTCCAACTTTGGCAATGTGCTGTCCGTGACCGTCGCGAGCCTGTTCTTGCCGTTTTTGCCCATGAGCGCCCTGCAGCTGGTACTGCTGTCGCTGGTCTACGAGATCGTGTGCATCGCACTGCCGTGGGACACCGTCGATGACGCCTGGACTGCCCGCCCGCGTGCCTGGGACGCCGCGTCCATCAAGGGCTTTATGCTCGAGCTGGGCCCCGTGAGCTCGCTGTTTGACATCGTGACCTTCGCCGCGCTCTTCTTTGTCGTGTGCCCCGCCGCCGTGGACGCAAGCTGGTCCGAGCTTGCCGCTGCGGGCGACGTCACGGGTATGGCGACCTTTGCTGCGCTCTTCCAGAGCGGCTGGTTTGTCGAGTCCATGTGGTCGCAGACACTCGTGGTCCACATGTTGCGCTCCCCGCATCTGCCGAGCCCGCGCGACCACGCCGCGCCCGCATTGTGCGTTCTTACCGTGCTGGGCCTGGCGCTCGTCACCTGGCTGCCGGCAAGCCCCATCGCCGATGCGCTCGGCCTCATGGCACTGCCCGCGAGCTTTTTCGCGCTGCTCGTCGGCATCGTCACCGCCTACATCGCGCTCACTCAGCTGGCAAAGCGCCGCTACATTGCACGCCACGGCGAGCTGCTGTAGCAAGCAGACGGAAAACACCCTGCCAGTTGCCGTTGCCACTACCACAGCTGCCAACGCCGCTGCCGTTGCCTCTGCCGCCGCCGCAGTCTATCCCCCCAGCAGTTGCGGTGGAATAGTTCCTGTTTAAAGCCCCGTGACTTTAATTTAGGGACTATTCCACCGCAACTTATTGG
>CABRZJ010000126.1:0-3721 GCA_902475425.1 uncultured Collinsella sp. | reverse complement strand
TAGTCATAGATAGATTCTGCCGCGATCTCGGGAGTCAGACCCTTGGCGATCGACTCCAAAAAGTAGCCGTGGTCCACCTGGCGAGCACTGCCGTTGAGGCTTCGGACACGCACTACACGAATCAGCTCCTCGCCCACCTTAAAGCCCAGGCGACGAGAAAGTTGCTCCGTGCAAATCAAATGTTCAAAAGACTTGACCTCGGTCGATGCGACGGCATTGTTGCGTTTTGCGAACTCGCCAAACGACTCAACCTCTTCGAGTGCGCCCAACATGTCGGTTTCGCCCTTAAGCCAAATAACGCGCACGCCCTTGCCGTGTATGGGCTGCACAAACATCCCGTCGGCCAGCATGCCCAAGGCGCGACGGACGGTATTGCGAGTACATCCGAACTCCGCGGTCAACTCAGCTTCGGTTGGCAGCATCTCCTGAAACGCATAGGTCCCATTAATGATGCGCGAGCGTATTTCTCGGTAGATTCCTTCGTATATCGCTTTTGGCATGACTTCACCTCTAATGAATATGTATGGCTAGGCACGATAGCATTTCTTAAAGTTGTTTAAACCGATTATCGGTAAAGTACGGATTATTTACCGTCGACGGTTCCCCCGAAACCCAAATCGGACCGAATCAAAACCGTCAATGCGGCAAGCAGCCAGTCCTCTACAATGAGTTCATTGTTTAAACGTTCTTGCTCGCACAGCATGTTGCATCCGGAAGGCATATTATGCTGCAGAAAATCCAACGTTTTGGCGGAGCCATGTTCGCGCCCGCCATGTTGTTTTCTATATCAGGCCTCATGGTCGGCATCTCCGCCCTCGCCACGACCGTAGACATCGTCGGTGACCTCGCCGTATACGGAACCCCTTGGTACGTTTTCTGGACCATCATCCAGCGCGGCTCGTGGACGGTCTTTAAACGCCTCCCGCTCCTTTTTGCCGTAGCGCTGCCTATCGGTCTTGCCCAAAAGCAACCTGCACGCTGCTGCCTCGAGGCACTCGTGGCCTATTTTGCCTATTGCTTCTTTTTGAGCGAGATCATTAAGCTGAGCGGAGACAACCTTGGACTTAAGTACCCGTCATCTTTGACCCCCGCCAACGGTATCACCGTCATCGACGGCATCAAGACGCTCGACACCGGCATTATCGGCCCGCTGGCGGTATCGGCAACCGTCGTCGCCATCCATGACCGATTCTACGATGCCAAGGTTCCCGATTGGCTCGGCACCTTCTCGGGTTCCTCGCTGGTCTACCTCATCAGCTTTTTTGCCGTGTTTGCCCTTGCCGCTATCTCGGCCGCCATCGTGCCCTTCGCATACGCTGTGACCGAAACGCTGCGCCACGCACTTGCGGGCGTCGGCCCCTTCGGCGTGGGCATCTTTGTGTTTTTGGAGCGAGCACTCGAGCCCATGGGGCTGCACCACCTGCTCTACATGCCCATCTATTACGACAATCTGGTCATTAACGACGGTATTTACGCCACGTGGACCAACCTGCTCCCCATTCTCTCCCATAGCACGCGCCCTTTAAATGAACTTGCGCCCTGGGCAGGTTTTACCGCCACCGGCTGGGGCAAGCTCTTTGGCCTTCCCGCCATCGCGGCAGCATTCTATTTCACCGCCAAACCCGAACGCCGCGCCGGCCTTAAGGTCATCCTTTTGCCCGCCATCGTCGCCTCGGTGATCTGCGGCGTCACCGAGCCGCTCGAGTTTCTCTTTATGTTCACCTATCCCGGACTCTTTTTGCTCTATGCCGTCCTATCCTCCTGCCTTGCCATGACCATGAACCTCTTCGGTATCGTCGGCATCTTCTCGGGCGGTCTCATGGAAATGACGGCCTTCAACTTCATTCCACTCATGCGAATGCATGCCGGCTCCTACCTTTTGGCGCTCGGTATCGGACTGATGTTTAGCGCTGTCTTTTTTCTGGTCTTCCGGGGCCTCATTCTGGCTTTCGACCTAAAAACCCCAGGCCGCGAAGATCGTATCGCCAGCGATGCGGTGCTCGCACGTCTGACGGGAAAAAGCTCTGCCAAAGAAGGCGCGGCCCAAAACGACACCGACAACCAATCATCCCAAGATCATCTGCTTGCTGAGCAAGTCGTTGCGCTCTTGGGTGGCGTTAGCAATATTGTAGGAGCGACCAATTGCGCCACGCGGCTGCGCGTCGAGGTCGCAGACCCTTCCATTGTCGCAGACAACGCAGCCTTCGTCGCGGCGGGCGCCAAGGGTCTCATCGTCACCGGCAAAACGGCTCAGGTAATCATTGGCATCTCCGTTCCCCGTATCAAAGAGCACTTTGATCGAATCATGGGGCTCGAACCGGGCTTTGTCCCCGCCACTCCACCCTCCCCCACCGTTGGAATCGCAAAAAAGAACGGCGACATCTGCTTCTTCGACATCGACGGTACGCTCGCTTGGCAAGATCCCAAACTCGCCCAAGAGCTCCCCGAGGATGAGCGAGACCTCTCCCCCTATCCCAATGAAGCGGTCTCGCAAGCCATCCGTGATTTTGTTGCCAAGGGCAATATGGCGTTTATCTGCACAGGGCGCACGCTGAGCTGCATCCATCCAAAGCTGCTCGAGCTGCCCTGGACCGGCATCGTCTGCCTCGCGGGTGGCTATGTCGAACTTGAGGGACACGTGATTCGCGATTTGGCGATGACGCCCGGCATGCTGCAGCGCCTTGCTCCCATTCTTGAGCAATCGGACGAAGTGATTCGTTTTGAGGGACTCAACGGCGTCGTTCGCATGAGTGCTGATGCACCCGACGCCCCTGGATACGCCCGCACCGTGGGCGATGCAATTACGCAACTGCAACATTACAGCGCCTACAAGATCTTGATGTCTACATCGCTCGCCAACTGCATCGCTCAGAATCAAGCGCTTGAGTCGCTGCTCTGCTTTAATGAGCTCGAGCTCGAAGTGACCGAGATTTCGCCTCGCGAATGTACCAAGCGCGAGGGTATCCAGTCCGTACTCGACGCTCTCGACCCCAACCATGGAACGGTGTATGGCATCGGTGATGCCAGCAATGACATCTCGCTGATGAATGCCGTCGACGTCGGCATCGCCATGGGCAATGCACCGGACTATCTCAAAAAGCGCGCGGACTACATCACCGATTCGGTCGATCACGACGGCGTTATCAAGGCGCTTGAACACTTTGGACTGGTCTAACTACGAAACTCGTCCGACATGCGCCGTTGCCTTAAATCCCCAAACCTGCCACGCAGGCAGGCACAATGTGGCAATATGTTGCCTGCGCACTACATCGATGTAACCTTTAGAAAGAATGCGAGAGCCCGTGTCCAGTCCGTTTACCAGCTTTTTAGCCCAGCACTTTGGCCAAATCAACGATTATCTGGCCACATTCTTTGACGGACAGGCGACCTCTGCCGATATCGAGCGTTACCTGTACGCACCACTTTCGGCATTTACGGCCAATGCCGGTAAACGCCACCGCCCGCTCATCTGCATGCTCGCTGCCGCCGCGGTGGGCGGCAGCTTCGAGAGCGCCCGCAGCGCCGCAGCGGCTATCGAGCACTTCCAGTCGGGCGCACTGATCCACGACGATATCGCAGACAACGGACAGCTGCGTCGCGGCAAACCCTGCATGCACCTCACCGAGGGCACGGGACTTGCCATCAACTGCGGCGACCTGGCGCTCACCATGGTCACCAAGACGGTTCTCGACGACCCCACGCTGGAGTCCGACGTGAAGCT
>CABRZJ010000125.1:0-3791 GCA_902475425.1 uncultured Collinsella sp. | reverse complement strand
TGAAGACCATCGAGCTTGCTCCCGGTGAGCGCCTCGTTACCAACCAGCTCAACCGTAAGGGCGTGCTGCCGCAAAACATCGTCGACGCCGCCCGCGATATCGTGGCCAACGTGCGCGCCAACGGCGATGCCGCGGTGCGCGATTATTGCCAGCGTTTTGATGGCGTTGAGCTGCAGAGCTTCCGCTTGCCGCAGGAGCAGATCGATGCCGCGCTCGAAGGTCTCGATCCGGCCTTTGTCGCCGCGTTGGAGAAAGCTTCACGCCAGATCCGCGAGTTCCACCAGCGCGAGGTCGAGCAGAGCTGGTTTACCACGCGTGCGGACGGCACGATGCTCGGCGTTAAGGTGACCCCGCTTGCCGCTGCCGGCATCTACGTGCCGGGCGGTCGTGCGCAGTATCCCTCCACGGTGCTTATGAACGCCATTCCCGCTAAGGTGGCCGGCGTCAAGCGCGTGGTCATGGTGACCCCGCCGCAAAAGGACGGCCTGATCAGCCCCTACACACTCGCCGCGGCAAAGCTCGGCGGCGTGGACGAGATCTATATGGTGGGCGGCGCCCAGGCCGTGGCCGCACTGGCGTACGGTACCGAGACCATTCCGCGCGTCGACAAAATCACCGGCCCGGGCAACGCCTTTGTCGCCGCTGCCAAACAGATTGTCTCGGGTGACGTGGGTATCGATATGGTCGCCGGTCCCTCCGAGGTCTGCGTGCTGGCCGATGCTACGGCCAAGCCCATGGTGGTCGCGGCCGACCTGATGGCCCAGGCCGAGCACGATCCGCTGGCAGCCTGCTATCTGGTGACCTGCGACGAGCGGTTTGCGCGTGAGGTCGAGGCGGGTATCGATATTCTGGTAGCGCAGTCGCCACGCGCCGAAATCACGCGTGCTTCGCTCGACAATGAGGGCACCATCGTGGTGGCCGCCGACATGGCTGCCGCCGTCGAGGCGGTGAACACCGTGGCGCCCGAGCACCTGGAGCTGCACTGCAAGGACGCGATGGGCCTGCTCGGCGGCATTCGCAACGCCGGCGCCATCTTTGTGGGCGCTTGGAGCTCCGAGCCGCTCGGCGATTACGTTGCCGGCCCCAATCACACGCTGCCGACCGGCGGCACGGCCATGTTCTCCAACCCGCTTTCGGTGGAGGAGTTCGTCAAGCGCTCGAGCGTCATTTGCTATACGCCCGAGGGCCTGCTCTCCGATGCTCCCGCTACGCAACGTTTGGCCGAGGCCGAGGGCCTGTGGGCACACGCGCTTTCCGCCGCACTGCGTCGCCGTGTGCTGGAGCAGGGCGAGGATGCCGTGAGCGCCGAGTCTCTGGCCGCGGCCGACCTGACCAAGGTCGCCTGGCCGGGCGACGCCGTGGCGACGGTTGCCGAGGGCGTTGACCTGGCGGCTGCGGGCGCGGATGGCGTTGGCGCGACTGGTAAGGAGGCCTAATATGGCCGAGCTGACGCCCCACATGAAGGAGCTCGTCCAGCCTTACCTGGCCGGTATTGAGCCCTACGATCCCAACTTTACGCCTACGCGCATCAACCTTTCGGCCAACGAGAACACCTATCCCGTGCCGACCGGCGTGCGCGAGGCGGTCGACGCTGCCCTGGCTGCCACACCGCTCAATCGCTATCCCGATCCCATGTCGAACGACCTGCGCGACGAGCTTGCTGCCTGGCATGGCGTGACGCGCGAGAACATCTGCGTGGGAAACGGCGGCGACGAGCTGCTCTATAACTATCTGCTGGCGTTTGGCGGCGCGGGGCGGACCCTGCTCAACTGCCCGCCGTGCTTTAGCGAGTATGCGTTCTTTGCATCGCTCTGTCAGACCGAGGTGCGCGACGTGTGGCGCGACCCGGCGACCTTTGAGCTCGACCAAGCGGCTGTGCTCGCGGCCGCGTCTGAGTGCAACCTCGCCATTGTGACCTCGCCCAACAATCCCACGGGCGACGTGGCGCCGCTCGACTTTGTCGCGGCCCTGTGCGATGCCTGCCCCGGCATGGTCATGGTCGACGAGGCCTACGTTGAGTTTGCCGACGATTCGTTTGGCGCGGCCACCACGGCGCAGGGGCTTATCGCCGAGCATCCCAACCTGGTGATTCTGCATACGCTGTCCAAGGCGTTTGGCGCCGCCGGCACGCGTCTGGGCTATGTGATCGCGGCGCCCGAGGTCATCGACGTGTTCGCGGCGATTCGCCAGATCTATTCGGTCAACGTGCTGAGCCAAGCCGCCGCGCTTGCCTGCGTGCGTGCCCGCGATGCGTACGCGCCCGTGGTGGCACAGGTTGCATCCGAGCGCGAGAGCGAGCTGTGCGCCCTGCGTGCAATGGCTGCCGAGGGCCTGCCCGTGGAGGCGTGGCCGAGCGCGGCGAACTTTGTGCTCGTGCGCACGCCGCATGCCACGCGCGTGCGCGAACGTCTGCGCGATGAGTATTCGATTTTGGTGCGCGACTTTAGCTATGCGCCGGGGCTTGCGGACTGTCTGCGCATTACCGTGGGTACCCCGCAGGAAAATGATGAGGTGCTGGCTGCGTTTGCCGCGCTGGTGAAGGAGGAGATGTAGATGGGCCGCTATGCCGAGGTAACCCGTAAGACGGGGGAGACCGATATTGTCGTAAAGCTCGACCTGGATGGAACCGGTGCGTGCGATATCTCGACCGGCGTGCCGTTTTTCGACCACATGCTCAACGCCTTTGGCCGCCATGGTCTGTTCGATTTGACGGTGCGCGCGGTGGGCGACGTGGAAGTCGACGCGCACCACACCGTCGAGGATACGGGCATCGTGCTGGGCGAGGCGTTTTGCCAAGCGCTGGGTGACAAGGCGGGCATTACGCGCTTTGCCGACGCGGCGATTGCCATGGACGAGACGCTCGTGATGGCCGCCGTGGATATCTCGGGCCGTGGCCAGGCCTATTGCGAGCTGCCCGTGCCGACCGAGCGCGTGGGCAGCTTTGATACCGAGCTGGCCGTCGAGTTCTTCTACGCCTTTGCGCGCGATGCCAAACTAACGCTGCACGTGCGCGAGCTGGCGGGCGGCAATTCGCACCACATTATCGAGGCCGCCTTTAAGGCCGTGGGCCGCACGATGCGCCACGCCTGCGAGCTCGATCCCCGCGTGCAGGGCATCCCCAGCACCAAGGGCTCACTGTAACCTGCCAAAAAGGGACAGGTTTATTTTGGCAGGTTTTGAAGGAGATAAGGGAGGGTCGCGTGGGCGAACCGAAGATCGTGGTGGTCGACTACCACAAGGGCAACTTGTCGAGCGTCGTGCGCGGGCTTGCGCGCGCCGGTGCCGCCGCCTGCACATCGGACGACCCCCACAAGGGCAACTTGTCGAGCGTCGTGCGCGGGCTTGCGCGCGCTGGCGCCGCCGCCTGCACGTCGGACGATCCGGAGCAGATCCGCAACGCCGACGGCCTGGTCATCCCGGGCGTGGGCGCGTTCTATGACGCGATCGCCTTTATGCGCCAGAGCGGCGAGGAGGCGGCCGTGCTCGACGCCGTTGCCGCTGGAACTCCGCTGCTCGGCATCTGCCTGGGCCTTCAATTATTTTTTGAGCGCGGCAACGAGGGCGTGCCTGCGGACGAGGGCGCAGTTGCCGACGGCAACACCCCCGAGCAGGCCGGTGGCCCCTGGGTCGATGGCCTGGGTATTATGCGCGGCTCGTGCACGCGCCTGGAGTCGAGCCGCCTGAAGGTGCCGCACGTGGGTTGGGACCAGGTGCACATGACGCCCGCCGGTGCGGCCGATTCGCTGCTCGACGGTTTTGCCGAGGGTGCCAACATGTACTTCACCCACAGC
>CABRZJ010000124.1:0-3836 GCA_902475425.1 uncultured Collinsella sp. | reverse complement strand
GAGGCGCAGGTTTCGGTGCTGCTCAACCGTTTGGAGGATCGCACCAAGGTCGTGGCCAAGAGCGTGCCGATCCGCATTCCGTATCGCGAGACCATCCGCCGCACGGCGAGCGCCCAGGGTCGCCACAAGAAGCAGACCGGTGGCGCCGGTCAGTACGGCGACTGCTGGCTGCGCGTGGAGCCGCTTATTGGGCCCGACGGCACGAGCGACGGCTACGAGTTTGTGGATGAGGTCGTGGGCGGCCGCATTCCGCGCTCGCTGATCCCCGCCGTGGACAAGGGCGTCCAGGAGACCATGAAGGACGGTATTATTGCCGGCTACCCGCTCACGGGCATTCGCGTGGCTGTGTACGACGGCTCGTATCACAGCGTCGACTCCAACGAGATGGCGTTCCGCGCGGCGGCTCGCATCGGCCTGCGCAAGGCATGCGCCGATGCCGACCCGGTGGTGCTGGAGCCCATCGAGGAAATCACGGTGACTATTCCCGAGAGCTACGCCGGCGCCGTGATGGGTGACATCTCGGCATCGCGCGGTCGCGTGACGGGCATGGAGACCGATGAACGCGGCGACACCGTGGTCATCGCCCAGGCACCTCTCGCCGAGCTGACGGATTACTCGACGCGCCTGCGCTCTATCACGCGCGGCACGGGTGACTTTACCATGAAGCCCGCTGGCTATGAGCAGGTTCCCTATGACGTTCAGGCCAAGCTGGTCGAGCGCTATGAGGAGGGTCGCGCCAAGTAGCGTGTGGCGTTGCCTGCAACATATATGCCGATGCAAGGACCGCTCTGGGTAACCCAGGGCGGCCCTTTTTGATCCCTGGGGGACGGAGGAAAACAGATCATCTTTGGGTTACGGGTGGCGCGGTCGGCACTAGTCTCCGGATGCCTGGTTGCGACCGGTGGCGTAGTCGATCTGCACGTGCGGCTGCAGGTTGTAGCAATATACGTGGAAGCAGAGGGTCTTGCCGTGGTCCTCGACCGATTGCGCCTCAAGGCGCACGCCACGGCAGACAAGTTCCTCTTCGTTATACATGGGCGTGACGCGGTAGAGCACATGGTTGCCCGTGTCGCGGATGTAGCCGAGAATCTGCTCTTCAAACGGCAGCATGCCCGTCTCGTTGAGATAACGCGTGCCGGTGAGGAGATTCTTGCGGTTGGCGTTTTCGCCGCAGAGCGACCAGGTGATGAGGTGACAGCGGTTGTAGAGGCTCTGGCCCGGAATAAAGTCGTAGCGCTGCTGGCGCCATCCAGCGGGATGGATACGCGAGATATCGCCGCGCTCGCCTTGACCGAGTGATTCGGGGCCCACGCAGGCAAGCGCTTTGCGGGTGCGGCCCAGGCTGTCGAGCTTGGAGAACTTCTTAAAGCAACCCTCTTCTGTAGCGCGCTCGTATTCATCGAGTGTGAATGATGGCGTGCCGAGCGGGTGCGTGCTGTCGGCGCGAAGGGCAACATAGGGGTTGCCGGCGTAGTCGGGAATGCTGCTGAGATAAACACCGCGGGCGCGGTTGAGGTCGGGGTTTTCGACCTCGTCGATGGGGGTGGCGGCGCTGTCCGCGGAAGCGCCGTCGCCGGTGTCGGTTGCGGCGGAATCGGAGCCATCGCCAGAGTCTTGGCTATTTTGAGAGTCCGAGGAGCTCGCTGTTCCCGATTCGAGTCGGGCAACCAGGTCCGCCTCGTCGTCGGTGCGGCTGGGACTCTCGTCTTGCTTCTCGGCCAGAGCCGCTGCCTGCTCATCGCTTTGCGGCGACAACAGCTTGGGCGCCCCGTCGAGCGACCCTGTGAACAGCGCAAACCCCAGCACCACGGCGGTGCCGATGGAAAGTACTTGCTTGTAGGCGGACTTGCGCGACATGGAGGCTCCTGGATGGACGGTTGGGAATCTACCAGTCTAGCAGGAGCCGGCAGGGGCCGTTCTGTCGAACAAATACTTAAGATTTGAGACAAACGCTACTGATTCATTTGTCCCGCGGTCTAGATCGAGGTGGAGTCGAGCCAGTTGAGCTTGCACTCGAGAATGCGCTGCTCGCCGGGTTCGCTGCTTCCGTCAAGTAGGGCGAGCAGCATCTCGGCTGCTTCGCGACCTTCTTGGTCGACGGGCTCGATGATGGTGGAGACGGTCGGTGTGGTGAGATTAGTCCAGTCTTCGCAGTTGAGTCCCAAAAGGCCGATTTGCTGCGGAAGCAGATGGGCCATTGGCTGGAGGGCCTTGTAGACACGGGGAAGTGCCCACTGATTTTGCACGAAGATAAGGGTTCGCTTGGCGGGATTGAACTTGAATTTAAAGTATTCGGTGAGCTCGTTGATTGACGGCTTGTTGTGATCGATGGGAATCGCTTTGTAGAGCTGCCCGTTCGCTGCCAGCGCCTCGGCATACCCCTGAAAACGCTCCATGCGGGTGCGCATTTCGGTCATGTTGGCGGCAATGGAAAAGAAATCTTCGTAGCCGGCGTCGAGGAGTGCCTGTGTGGCGTTGTACACGCCGTCGTAAAGGTTGGTTTTGATCCAGCTGGTACCTGGGCTATAGATGGCCGCATCGAAAAAGACGACCGGCTTGCCGGCGCGTCTAATGCGGTCATGCACGGCTTTGAAGTTTGCCGTGGGCTGGATGATAAAGCCATCGACGCCCAGCGAGAGCATCTTGTCGACGTACATGAGCTCGGTCTCGGGGTTAAAGTTGCTCGTGCAAACGACCGTCTGGTAGCCCGCGGGGAGCATGACCTGCTCCATGCCATTGAGAACGAGCCCCGCCCATTTGTTGGTGTTATCCAAAATGATGATGGCAATGACGTGGGTTTGCTTGCCGGTGAGCGTCTGCGCTTGGGCGTTGGGAACGTATCCGAGTTCCTTAATGACGCGCGCGATTTTGTTCTGCGTCTTCTCGCTAAGCTTTTCTCGTTTGTCGTTGAGGTAATACGAGACGCTTGCCGTCGAGGTTCCCGCCTCTCGAGCGACGTCTGCGATCGTAACGCGCTGTTTTGCCACAGCGACTCCTTCCGACAGATGAGCATTTTCCAACATGATGACTTTGAGTCTTGGTGAAGGATACGCTTCGGTGAGCGGCTTTTTCCTTTCATATGAGTATGCAACAAATGCGGCATACGGGTGGGGTCGAAATTTGTGACCGGCATGCGCATCTGCCGTCTACCGAGAAAATCAAATACTTCTTGACTTTTGAAATCGAGGGCAAAATCGCAGGATTCATTTTTGGTTAAACGCATAACTAAATCGCATAACCAACGCTCTGACCTGCGCGTTTACCGAAATAAGCTGGCATTAAGAAAAACGAGCACCTATATTGTTCTTGTCGAAAAGACAGCAAGTCCAAACGGCAGGGGATGCTCCGGAGGCCTCCGCAAACGGTGTCTTGCGCACGCAACTCTATGAAAAGAGGGAAGCAATGAAGATCGTAGGCGTTGCCGCCTGTACTGTGGGTATCGCCCACACGTATATGGCCCAGAAGGCGATTCAGGATGAATGCGCCGCCCGTGGCATCGAGTGCAAGGTCGAGGCTCAGGGTGGCCTGGGTATCGAGAATGAGCTCACGCAGGAAGACGTGGACTCCGCCGACCTGGTCCTGGAGTCCGTCGACGTGGGTGTCGAGAACGAGGACCGTTTTGAGCAGAAGATGGCCGAGGGCAAGTTCCTGAAGGTCGGCACCTCGGATGTAATCGCCGATCCGGTAAAGATCATCGACCAGGCCATTGAGATCATCAAGGCGACGGGTGGCGCCGTTGACGCGCCCAAGGCCGAGGCCAAGGCAGAGAAGAAGGCCGTCTCCGCTGCCCCGCAGGCCCCGACACCGGCGTCCAAGCAGTCTATCTTTGCCGATCC
>CABRZJ010000123.1:0-3904 GCA_902475425.1 uncultured Collinsella sp. | reverse complement strand
GCCCGCCTTAAGCGGGCACGCGCAGTCAATCTGTTCGGTATTGGTGCCTCTCGTTTGGTCGCGCACGATCTGGCGCAAAAGCTCATGCGTGTCGACAAAGAGTGCCATCTGTACGACGACTGGCATGATCAGCTCTTGTGTGCCAAGAACATGCATGAGGGCGATATGGCAATCGCCTTTAGCTACTCGGGCTTGACGCAAGAGGTGCTGGACTGCGCCGCCGAGGCCCAACGTCACAACTGTCCCGTTGTGGCCGTGACCAAAGTAGATGGATCATCCAAGCTTGCCACCATGGCCGATGCCGTGCTCGGCGTCGCTGCGAGTGAACCCTTGGTCCGCAGCGGTGCCATGGCTTCGCGTATGGCCCAGCTTATGGTTGTCGATGCCCTGTACGCTGCTTACGTTGCCAGCGACTACGAACGGGCGACGCATGTCATTAAGCAAAACTACATCGAGAAACAGGAAAGATGAGGTGAATGAAATGCTCGATTTAACAAAATTCACGACCGAACAGCGTAATCAAAGGTCAATGGACCTCGATACGATGACATCGCTGCAAATCGTCACGACGATGAACGATGAGGATCTTCGTGCCGTCCAGTCGGTCACGAAAGTGTTGCCCCAGGTTGCCACAGCAATCGACTGGGCTGCTGAGGCACTCGAGCGCGGCGGGCGCGTCTTTTACATGGGCGCAGGCACCAGCGGTCGTCTGGGCGTACTCGACGCTTCGGAGTGTCCGCCCACGTTTGGCGTATCTCCCAATCTGATTGTCGGGCTCATTGCCGGAGGCGAGACGGCGTTTATCAAGGCTGTCGAAGGTGCCGAAGACAGCGAGGAGCTTGGCGCGGGCGACCTGCGGGGGCGTGGACTCTCGGACAAGGATCTTGTTGTTGGCCTGGCGGCAAGTGGCCGTACTCCCTACGTGGTGGGCGGCCTTGTGTATGCCAAGGCAACTGGGTGCAAGACCATTGCAATTGCCTGCAACCAAGGGTCGAAGATCGGGAAGAGCGCAGATCTTGCCATTGAACCCGTGCCCGGTCCCGAAGTGCTGACCGGCTCAACGAGGCTCAAGGCGGGAACGGTTCAAAAGCTCATTCTCAACATGATTTCGACCGGTGCCATGGTCAAGATCGGCAAGGTATACCAAAACCTGATGGTCGATGTGCAGCAGACGAACGAGAAGTTGGTGGTGCGCGGCCAGAACATCGTGATGGAGGCGACCGGCTGCACGCGCGAGCGCGCTATTCAGGCGCTTGCAGATGCCGGCGGCCACGTAAAAACCGCTATTGTCTCGGTACTGCTGGACTGCGATGCCGAGCAGGCTGCGGTAGCTCTTGAGCGAGCGCGAGGCCGTGTCCGTGCTGCGGTGAGTGGCCATGAGAAGAGCGATGCCGATGCCCAATAGGTGCGCGGCGTGAGCTGATATGACATCCAGACGAGATACCCAATACAAGGAGGAGTTATGACGAACAAAGAGCTGGCTCAAAAGCTGCTGGACCTTTTGGGCGGTAAAGACAACGTGTTGGCAAACGCGGCGTGCATGACGCGCCTGCGCGTGACCGTCAAAGACACGGGCAACGTCGACACGGAGGGTATTAAGGCACTCGACGGCGTGATGGGCCTGGTCGAGGACGACACGATGCAGATTGTGCTGGGTCCGGGCAAGGTGAATAAGGTGCTCGAGGAGTTCTCCAAGCTCACCGGCCTTGCGAAAGGCGTTGCTGATGAGAGCGTGGTTGACGCTGCGGCCACAAACAAGGCCGCGCAGAAGGCCAAGTACGAGTCCAAGCCGGTTCAGGCCTTCCTCAAGAAGATTTCCAATGTCTTCGTCGCCCTGCTTCCCGGCATCATTGCGGCTGGCCTCATTAACGGTATCTGCAACGTCATTAACGTCTCGACGGCAGGCGCGCTTGCAGGCGAGTGGTGGTACCAGGGCATTCGTTCCATGGGCTGGGCCCTGTTTGCCTATCTGCCCATCTTGGTGGGCTATAACGCGGCACGTGAGTTTGGTGGCTCCGCTGCGCTGGGCGGCATCGCCGGCATGATGTGTATCGCCAACAGTGCCATGCCCCTGCTTGCGCCTGGCGCGGCTGATCCTGCCACTGCCATTCTGCTGCCGCTCACCAATGCGCAGTACAACCCCGCAGCGGGCGGCATGATCGCGGCTCTCATCGCTGGCGCATTTTTTGCCTGGATGGAGCGTCAGATTCGCAAGGTTATGCCCAACGCACTCGACACGTTCTTGTCCCCGCTGCTGGTGCTCATCATCGGCGCCTTTGCTCTGATGCTCGTCATCCAGCCGGTTGGCGCATGGCTGACGACTGCCATCTTTAGCGTTTTGACCTTTATCTTCGAGAAGCTGGGCGTCCTGGGCGGCTATATCCTGTCGGCAGGCTTCTTGCCGCTGGTTTCCGTCGGCCTGCATCAGGCGCTCACGCCGATCCACGCTATGCTCAACGATCCCGAAGGCGCTACCAAGGGCATCAATTACCTGCTCCCCATCCTTATGATGGCTGGCGGCGGTCAGGTCGGTGCCGGTCTGGCGCTGTACTTTAAGACCAAGAACGCCAAGCTCAAGAAGTACGTCGCAGAGTCCATTCCCGTTGGAATCCTCGGTGTGGGCGAGCCTCTGATGTATGCCGTTACGCTGCCGCTCGTTCGTCCGTTTGTGACGGCCTGCCTGGGTGCCGGATTTGGCGGCGCGCTCGCGGCGCTGCTTCACATCGGCACGGTTTCTCAGGGCGTTTCCGGTCTGTTTGGCCTGCTGATCGTCGTTCCTGGCCAGCAGCTCGGCTACGTTGCCGCTATGCTGCTTGCCTATGCCGCCGGCTTTGTCCTGACGTGGTTCTTTGGCGTCGACGAGCAGAAGATCAATGAGTTCTTTGGCGAGTAGTTTGATATCGCGAGCCGTGTTGCTCGGGGTTCGCGGCGCGCGGCAGATTTCTTGATGCTATGGTTGTGCCGGCGGGGCTAACTGCTCCGCCGGCCTTTTTTAAAGGAGCGTTGAAGCGTGAAAACGGGTATTTCAATTTATCTTTCCAGCCCTTTGCAGGATATTGAGCGGACGATTGAGCGTGGTGCCGCGGCGGGTGCGCGCTATGCGTTTACCTCACTGCATATTCCCGAGGATGGGGGAGCGGCGTATGCCGATAAGGTCCGTCATGTGCTGTCGCTGCTTTCCGCCCGCGGCATTGCGCTCATTGCCGATGTGGGGCCTCGCACGTGCGATTTGCTCGGGCTTGAGCGCATCGAGGACCTGCGCGATCTGGGGTTGGAATACCTTCGTTTGGACTATGGCTTTAGCGCCCAGCGGGTCGCGGAGCTGTCCGGTGTATTTCGCATTGTGGTCAATGCATCGACAGTGAGTTCTGATGAAATCGCATCGTGGCGTGAAGCCGGCGCCGATGTGACTCGTTTTGCCGCCTGCCACAATTTTTACCCCAAGCCTTATACCGGTTTAGCTCTGGAGGACATTGCTCGGGTGAATCTTCGTCTTGCGGCGCTTGGATTCGAAATCATGGCTTTTGTGCCGGGTGATGCTAACGTTCGCGGGCCGGTATTCGAGGGACTGCCGACGGTCGAGGCACAGCGCGGTCGCGCGTCAAAGGTTGCCCTCAATATGCTTGAGCTTGCACATGGCGCCGATTGCGACATTGTGTTGGTCGGCGACCCCGATCTTTCCGATGCGGGCTGGGCGCAGTTTGCTCAAGTTTCCGCCGGATACGTGGACCTGCAATGCGAGCTTGAGCCCGGTTATGCCTATGTGCGCGGGCAGATTCATCACGACCGGCCCGACTCGAGCGTCCTCATCTTTAGGTCTCAGGAGTCACGTACGACGCTTAAGCCGGATTCCGTGTCGACGGATGCCGGAGCCGGCCTGCCGCGAAAGGCGGGGTCGATCGCT
>CABRZJ010000122.1:0-3949 GCA_902475425.1 uncultured Collinsella sp. | reverse complement strand
CCTTCTCGATATCCGGATGTTGAGAAGCCATGACAACCCTTTCTTGTGCTTATCGCCCACACACCGCCGTATGGACGCGAACTTCACATTCTAGCAGCGCACGGGGAATATTTTCCAGCCCGTACGCCATCAGCGCGGGAATACCGTCAACGTCGCACAGAATAGCTGGCGTGGGACGCTATTCCGCATCGACCACACGAAGCAGATATGCCACGCGCGTTGCGGCCGTGCACTTAAAACGCTCGTCCGCGCGAACTCCGGCGACCCACACCACGGCACCCCCCGGGGCCGTCCTCACCATGGGCACGCCGGCGCGCTCGGAAACGGGAATGCGAGCCTCACCTAGCAAGTCGGATACTTTCTTGCTTCGGCCACTCATCCCTAACGGGCACATCACGTCTCCCGGTGCGGGACCGTCCACCCACAGGCGCGCCAATCGCGCCTCGGCAGGGATCTCGCCACGCGAGCCCGCCAGGATCCGCTCACTATCGCTGTCGGCAAAACCCAGGGCAGCCGCGTCTACCAAAGCTGTCGCTTCCCCGGCAGCCGCGAGCTCACGGGCGCGGCGCACGATGTCGCATCCCGGCTCAACGACCATCGACTCTGCGACCAGCATACGTCCCCCGCCCAACGGCAAACGACCGGGCACGGTAACCCAGTCCGCGACCAGGCCCTCGCGAGCCACCGGCGCCTTAAACGCCAGCATGCCAAACTCAATGCGTGCGTCAATCCCCGCCGGAAGCGTGACCGAGCCGGCACCCTCGGCAACGCAGGAAAGGACTCGCTCCACATGTCGCATCTCGGGACGAGCATCCGGATCGATGCGTTTGATCGCCAGTCGCACGATGCGCCGCGCGATTACCACCTCGGCCGCAGCAAGGCGCCTGGCATCGAGCACCAGCGCGCCCGCTGCCTCTTTGCGCAAACAGCTTCGAAACGCCCGTGCCGACAGCTGGGATAGAAACGCATCTTCATCACCCAAGATCTCACAGGCGGCGCCAATCGTCTTGCACACGCTCGCATTACGCTGTGCCACCACCGGCATTACCCGATGGCGCACGTAGTTTCGCAGATACGAGATATCCTCATTGCTCTCGTCTTCACGCCACGGCTGACCATGTACCTGTAGATAGCCCACGAGCTCGCCATGAGTTAGGTCGAGCAAGGGACGCACCACGATATTCCTCCGGCGAGGAATGCTCGATAGACCAGCGGGCCCCGAACCCTTAATCGCGTTCATCAAAAACGTTTCCGCGCGATCCGAAGACGTGTGCGCGGTGCAGATACGAGCCGCCGTTCGCGGTGCCCCCGTCTGGGCGCAGAGCTCGCGAACATACCTTCGCGCCGCGGCATAGCGCACCTCGCGGGCAGCCGCCTCGATATTGCCCGATTCATCATCAAAATAGGCATGCTCAACACACAGCGGTAGACCATATTGTGCGCAGAGCTCACGCACAAAGGCCTCGTCGCCATCGGACGCCTTGCCGCGCAGATGATGGTTCACATGCAGCACGTGCAGTCGCTCGCGCGCGATGGGGGCAACACCGCGTCCGTCTTGGATATCCAGCTTTGATGTGCACGCCATAAGAAGCAGTGCCGTCGAGTCCGCGCCGCCTGATACCATGAGCACGACAGGAGCAGCCTGCTGTCTCGTCCGGGTCTCATCGACTGCCCCAGGCACGGCATGGTGTCCATAATGCTGAGATACCGTAGGCATTTGCTTCCTCCTCTATTCGTCCGCACCCATTGTATCCTTTGGAATCTTATGTCTCGTCTGCACCTTCATATCCTCGGCAGTGGCTCTAAAGGCAACTGCGCGCTCATCGAGGGCCCGCAGGGGCTCATTATGGTCGATGACGGACTGTCTCGCCGCGAGACATTAAAGCGCATGGCAGAACTGGGGCTCTCGGCTGACAACGTCTCGGCTCTTCTCATTACTCATGAGCATAGCGATCACATCAAGGGCCTCGATATCTGGTGCAAGCACTGGCACGGCCCCCTCTTTGCCAGCAGGGGCACTCTTTCGAACAAAGAAAATCTTTCGCATCTGCCTGTCGAGGAATTCGATCCCGGTGACACCCTTTCCATTGCCGGCATCCACGTGCAAACCTACTCAACATCACACGATGTCATCAATCCAGTCGGCTATCGATTCAATGCTCTCGATGATTCCATCGGCTTTGCCACCGACACCGGAGAGCTATCGAGCCAAGCCATGAACACCCTCAAAGATTGTCGAGTCCTCGCGCTCGAAAGCAACCACGATGCGACCATGCTGCGCGAGGGAGAATATCCCCGCTTTCTTCAGGAGCGCATCCTGTCTGCAAGGGGACACCTCTCCAATGGCCAAGCCGCCGAAGCCGCGCGCGAACTTGTTACCGATCGCACCGAACAGCTCATTGCCATGCATATCAGCCAAGATAACAATCGTCCGAGCCTTACCGTCAAAAGCTATGCCAAAGCTCTGGCCGCAACCCTGGATGACGAGCTCGGCAGCTCCGCCACCCTTCTCCAAGGATCGCGAAAACTCTCGATACGCCCCGCAAGCCAGTATCGGCCAGCAACCATTCAATAGACTGTCCTAAACAGCAAAAGGGGCCGGGAATCGCTTCCCAGCCCCTTTTGTTGTCTTTTAATAGCGAAGAACACCAACGAAGTTATTCGATGGAGATCTTCGTAACGTTCTTCTTCTCGACGATCTTGGGAACCGTAACGGTCAGGATGCCGTCAGCGTACTTAGCCGAGAGGCCCTCGCTCGAAGCGTCCTTAAGATACACGCCACGCGTCGCGCTGTACGAGCTGAACTCCTTCTGCAGGAAGTTCTTGCCCTCGTTCTCCTCGTCTTCCTCGACATTCACGCTAATGGACAGACGGCCCTCGTTAAGCTCGACATCGATATCGTCCTTGGCGACGCCGGTCAGATAAGCCTTGACCTCATAGCCATCGCCCTTATCCTCAACGTCAACGGGGAACGCCTTAGAGGCAATCGAGCTGTTCGCTAGGTCGCTCATATCATCAAACAGATCGAACAGCGAGCTTGCAGAGGGACGAACGCCAAAAACCGAACGATAAGGAACCATGCTTGCCATGTTTACCACTCCTTTATAGGACTGCCGAGTCATCTTCCAGGTGACTGGGACTTCTTTTGACGCTCTTATATATGCCCACCCAGTGCTCATATATACATCGACTATAAAGTTTTTTGAGTCCAGTACTATAAGCATATCTAAGTGCGTATGACTCAGGTTTTAGGAAGGTTAAGGTTCTTTGAACCAGAGCTTAAATACCGAGTATGTCCCCAGCTACAAATAACAAGGGGCTTACAATGAGCGCGTACACGTTGTTGGTAACGAGCTAAAGGGCATCATGGACGACCAAAACCAGAACAATATGTTTATGCCGACGCAGGGGGAAGATATTTCCACGCAGCCGCCACGGTTCCATCGCCCCCACATCTCGCAAGAGCCCATTAATGATGCAGAGCCCGAATATGTGACGAGAAATCGATATCAAACGCTCGAGGATGCCCAAACGGGACGTAAGCATATGGGCGTCGCATCGGGCGATCCCGTATATCTAAAAGATGCACCGTTATCAAAAAACAGCGCAATCAATGACGACCCGACAAAAACGCCCATAACTCGGCAGCAAAGAGGTCCCCGACCTAAGCAAACCTTAACGCATTCGGCTCGTTATCTCGAAACGCCAAAACAGGGAAAATCAATCTTCGTTTCGTCAAATAAACGACGCAAGCAGCATCGACTGACAATCCTGCTTTTGATCATTGTGGTCATAGCAGTTGCACTTGTGATTCGATTTATTGTCTTTAAATAAAAGCTCATTACCCATAAGCCCAACCGGGTTACAGGTGAAATGCAACGACATTGTGAAGTGTAAACGCAAAAAAGGGGGAGGCCGCGAGGCCTCCCCCTTCTTCATTCCATGCGAC
>CABRZJ010000121.1:0-3959 GCA_902475425.1 uncultured Collinsella sp. | reverse complement strand
CGTACTTCATTGGCTACTTTGGCCTGTTCGTAAAAGAGGGCTCGCCCTACCAAAATGCGACCAAGCTCAGCGACTTTAGCGGCGCAACGGTCCTCGGCCAAAAGGACACCATGCTCGATACCGTCATCGACGAGATCCCGGGCGTTGTCCACAAGAACCCGGTCGATTCGGTCCCCACGGTGTTTTCGAACCTGCTGCAGGGCACCTGCGACGCCGTGACCTACAATACCGAGAACGAGAAGGGCTATATGGCCCAAAACCCGGGTATCGTGCCGATTCGATTTGCCGAGGGCGAGGGCTTTAAGCAGGAGGTCACGGCAAACGTCGGCTGCCGCAAGGGCTCGGACAAACTGCTTAAGCTCATCGACAAGACACTCAAGGGCATTAGCCAAGAGGAGCGCGACCAAATGTGGGACGCGTGCCTCGACCGTCAGCCGGCATAGGGAGGCAGCATGAAAACCATCAATCGCCTGGCCTCCTTTATCAAGGCAGACCACCGTTATGTATACCTGGGCACGAGCGTCATCGCGGCGCTCGGCCTGGCGTTTAGCCAGCGCAACCCCACGCCGATGAGTTTCTTGGCGCCTACGGGCGTGTTCCAAGACTGCCTCTGGGCAATCCTTTGGGCCTGGCTCGTCGTGTCGGCGGCGGCGCTGGTCACCAAGCTCATGCACTGGAACGACTATCGCGAAAAGTCGCCGTTCGCATCCGAGCGCTGCCGTCGTGGCGCACGCCTGGGCAGCTACGTCGTGGTCGCCATCGCGGCGATCTTTTTCGTGGACCGCTGCGTCATGTCGTTTATCGACCTGGTGCAGGTGAGCATTGTCTCGGATTCCAACCCCAGCGACTTTTTGTCGAGCCTGGTCTACATGACCTATAAGAGCGGTGACTTCTTCATTCGCGGTATCGAGATCACCATCGCGCTTGCCACCTTCGGCACCGTCATCGCCTTTTTCCTGGCGCTGCTTTTCGTGTTCCTGCGCATCCAGACGTTCGACCGTGTGGACAACGATCTCACGCGTTTCTTTAAGAGCATCGGCCGCGGCTTTGCGACCGTTTACTCCACCATCGTGCGCGGCACGCCCATGATGGTCCAGGGTCTGCTCATCTATTACGCGGGCTTTACCGTCCTGCGCAGCATGGGCTTCGAGACCGCCCAGGCCAACCAGATCTGGAGCACCTTCACTGCCGGCCTCGTCACCATTTCGCTCAACTCCACCGCATACATGATGGAAGTCCTGCGCGGCGGCATCGAGTCCATCGACGCCGGCCAGGCCGAGGCGGCGCGTTCGTTGGGTCTGTCGCAGTGGCAGGCCATGCGCAAGGTCGTGTTCCCCCAGGGCATTAAAAACGCGATCCCCGCACTCACCAACGAGCTCATCATCAATATCAAGGATTCGTCGGTGCTTTCGGTCATCGGCGTGTTCGACCTCATGTACGCCACCACCACCGTCGCCGGCGTGTACTACCGCCAGATGGAGGTCTACTGCGTTGCACTCGTGGTCTACCTGATCCTGACGCTCGTGGCGAGCCGCCTGCTCGAGGCCTTTGGCAAAAAGCTCGGCGCCGAGGCCCCGGCCACGCTGCCCAGCTCCAACTAGGCTCAAGACGAGGAGAATCATCATGGCAGATACCGCCACTACCGGCGCTGCGGCCGCCGCGCAAAACCAAGAGCCGCTCATCCGCGTCGAGGGCCTGCGCAAGAGCTTCGGCTCGCTCGAGGTACTCAAGGGCATCGACCTCGCTGTCAATCCCGGCGAGGTCGTCACCATCATCGGCGCCTCGGGCTCGGGCAAGTCGACCTTCTTGCGCTGCCTCAACCTGCTCGAGACCCCGGACGCGGGCCATATCTGGTTCCACGGCCAGGACCTCACGGCCGAGCGCTGCAACATCAATAAACTCCGCGAGGACATCGGCATGGTGTTCCAGGGCTTTAACCTGTTCAACAACATGGATGTGCTCGACAACTGTACCCTCGCGCCCGTCACGCTCAAAAAGATGAGCAAGGCCGAGGCCGAAAAGGTCGCGCTAGAGCATCTGGCAAGCGTGGGACTCGAAAAGTTCGCACACGCCGCCGTGGGTCGCCTGTCCGGCGGCCAAAAGCAGCGCGTGGCCATCGCCCGCGCTCTGTGCATGAACCCGCAAATCATGCTGTTCGACGAGCCGACCTCTGCGCTCGACCCCGAGATCGTGGGCGAGGTGCTCGAGGTCATGCGCAAGCTCGCCGCCGACGGCATGACCATGGTCGTCGTCACGCACGAGATGGCTTTTGCCCGCACGGTGTCCGACCGCGTGGTCTTTATGGACAAGGGCGTGGTGCTCGAGGACGCCGCGCCGGCTGAGCTCTTCGGCAATCCCAAGCACCAGCGCACCCGCGAGTTCCTCTCGCGTTATCTCAACGACAAATAATGCAAGCGAACGTGGCAAAGGGACCGCCTCTTTGCCACGTTATTTTTGGAGGAAGGCATGGCCGAGGTTTGGCGCTTCTTTGCGCACGAGGATGATTTTGCCGATATCGATGAGGTCGGCGCGTGCGAGCGCCTGGGCCGCGTGCTGTCGTTTCCGACGATTTCGAGCATGGATGCCCAGACGGTGGACTGGCAGGCGTTTGACGACCTGCGCGCCTATATGCAGCAGGGCTGGCCGCGCGTGTTTGCGACGGGCGAGGTCGAGCTCATCGACCATTCGCTGCTCGTGACGCTTGCCGGCACCGACCCCGCCCTCAAGCCGGTCATGCTCATGGGCCACATGGACGTGGTTCCCGTGGTGCCGGGCACCGAGACGGACTGGACGCACGATCCCTTTAGCGGGCACGTGGACGACACCTATATTTGGGGTCGCGGCGCCATCGATATGAAAGACCAGGTTGCGGGCATCTTGGAGGCCGTTGAGTATGCGCTGGCGCACGGCTGGCAACACGAACGAACGCTGCTGCTGGCCTTTGGCCAGGACGAGGAAACCACGCAGTACGGCGCGGGGGCGATCGGTCGTGTGCTCGAGAAGCGTGGCGTTGAACTTGAATATCTGATCGACGAGGGTGACTACCGTATTGTTTCGGCTGCCGAGTATGGCGCGGGCGAGGGCTGGCTTATGCATGCCGACCTCGCGGAGAAGGGTTACGCCGATATCATACTCAAGACGAAGAGTGAGGGCGGGCATTCGTCCAACCCCTACGGCGGCACATCGCTCGAGGTGCTCAGCCGTGCCATCACCGCAATCTGCGATATCGAGTGGCCGACGCGCGTGACCGACTTGCTTGCCGCTCAACTCGTCGAGTTGGGGCTCTACACGGCCGATGAAATTGCCGCCAACGGGGATGCCATTGTCCGCGATTGCCTCGCCAGCAAAAAGCTCTATCCGCTGGTGACGACCACCTGCGCGCCCACGCAGATCGAGGGTGGCAGCACCGGCGCCAACGTAATGCCGCAGGATATGTGGGCCAACATCAACTTCCGCATGCTCGAGGGCACGAGCGTGGCCGACGTTGTGGCGTGCTGTCGTGAGGCGGTTGCCGGGGCGGACCTTGCCGGTCGTGTCGAAGTGGAGCTGGGTCCCGGCAGCTCCGAGCCCTCGCCGTCCCCGCGCATCGGTGGTCCCGGCCTCGAGGCGGTTCGGTTCACCGCCGCCCGCTATTTCCGTGATCCAAAGGGGACGGAGGAAAACGGATCATCAGCGGCGGGCGGAGCTCCTATCGGCATTGTTCCCTCGACCGTGATTGGTGCGACCGACGCTGCCAACTACCAGCACATTTGCCCTGAGTGCATTCGCTTCTCGGCCTTTGTGGTTGATGACGACGAGTGTGATCGCGGCGTCCACGGCACCAACGAGCGCATCACCCGCCGTGCCTACCTCCAGGGCGTGCGCTTCCTCATCGCCCTGCTCCACACGCTCTAGAATGTGACAAAGCGACAGCCCCTTTGTTAGCCGTTGGGGACGTTCTCAAACGACTAGTCGTTAAG
>CABRZJ010000120.1:0-3997 GCA_902475425.1 uncultured Collinsella sp. | reverse complement strand
CACCGTCGAGCGCCTGGCCTGTGCGCTGCGCCGCGTGGGCTTTGAGTACGTGTTCGACACCGATTTCTCGGCCGACCTCACCATTATGGAGGAGGGCTCCGAGCTGCTCGAGCGCCTGGGTAAGGCCGCCAAGGGCGAGGGCGACAGTCGCGGCTGGCCCATGTTTACGAGCTGCTGCCCGGGCTGGGTGCGCTTTGTGAAGGCGCGCTATCCGGAGTTTGTCGACAGCCTGTCCACGTCCAAGTCGCCGCAGCAGATGTTTGGCGCCATCGCCAAGACCTACTACGCCAAGGTGCTGGGCGTGGAGCCCGAGCGCCTGTTTGTGGTGTCCGTGATGCCGTGCACGGCCAAGAAGGCCGAGTGCGCGCTGCCGAGCATGGTGGGCGAGGACGGCACGCCCGATGTGGACGTTGCACTGACGGTGCGCGAGATGGTGCGCATGGTCCGCGCGAGCCACGTGAGCGTGGATACGCTGGTTGCCGAGCATGGTGGGCGAGGACGGTACGCCCGACGTTGACGTTGCGCTGACGGTGCGCGAGATGGTGCGCATGATTCGCGCGAGCCACGTGAGCGTTGACACGCTTACCGAGGAGCCGCTCGATACGCCGCTGGGCTTTGGCACGGGCGCGGGTGTGATCTTTGGCGCCACGGGCGGTGTGATGGAGGCCGCCGTGCGCTCGGCCTATTACCTGGTGACGGGCAAGAACCCCGACGCCGACTTCTTTACCGATGTGCGCGGCCTGGACGGCTGGAAGGAGGCCGTGGCCGATATCGATGGCACCAAGGTACGCGTCGCCGTGGCGCACGGGCTGGGCAACGCCGCCCGCCTGCTCGACGCGATTCGCGACGGCCGCGTGAGCTATGACTTCGTTGAGGTCATGGCGTGCCCGGGCGGCTGCGTCCGCGTGAGCTATGACTTCGTTGAGGTCATGGCGTGCCCGGGCGGCTGTGTCGGTTGCGGCGGTCAGCCCATCCATGACGGCTGTGAGCTGGCAGCCGAGCGCGGCCAGGTGCTGTGGGGCTTGGATGCTGCTGCGGATATTCGCTTCTCGCACGAGAATCCCGATGTCCAGGCATGCTACCGCGAGTTCTTGGGCGAGCCGCTCTCGCCGCTGGCCGAGGAGCTGCTGCATACCGACCATCACGCATGGACGATGCCTAACGAGGGGACGTGCTAGCGATGCGCGCGTTTAATGTTGAGATGTCGCGCCGGGGGTTTGCCTCGGCGCTCGCTGCGGGCGCCCTGTCGCTTGCGCTCGCGGGCTGTGGCGGCGGGGCTGCCGGTGCCGGGTCCGCCGCGGGCTCGGCTGCCACAGACGGCGCCGGTGCTGCTGCAGAGCCGGTCGAGGTGCACGTCGCCTCGCTCAAGGGGCCGACCTCGATTGGTCTGGTGCAGTTTATGGACCGGGCGGCCGATGGCGAGACGGACAATGAGTTCGACTTTGCGATCAACACCGCCGCCGACGAGATTGTGCCCAAGGTCATTCAGGGCGATATCGACATTGCCCTGGTGCCGGCCAACGTGGCGAGCGTGCTCTACAACAAGACCGAGGGCGCGGTGCAGGTCATCGACATCAACACGCTGGGCGTGCTGAACGTGGTGACGGGCGACGCGAGTGTGACCTCGTTTGGCGATCTGGCGGGTCGCACCGTCTACATGACGGGCAAGGGCACCACGCCAGAGTACGTCATGAACTACCTGCTGGAGCGCGCGGGCCTGACCGGCCAGGTGGCGCTCGAGTTTAAGAGCGAGCCCACCGAGGTGCTGTCGGCCCTGCTTGCCGATCCGTCTGCCGTGGGCGTGCTGCCGGAGCCGTTCAAGACCGCTGCCATCGCCAAGAGCGAGGGCAAGCTGTCGGCACCGGTGAGCCTGACTGATGTGTGGGACGAACTGGCGGGTGACACGGGCTCCCGTTTGCTGACGGGCGTGACCGTGGTGCGCCGTGCCTTTGCCGAGGAGCATCCCGAGGCCGTGACGGAATTCTTGAGCTGCCATGCGGCGAGCGTGAAGGCCGTGAACGCGGCGCCGGCGGACTGGGCGCAGGCCGTGGTCGATGCAGGCATCGTGGATAACGCCACGATTGCCGAAAAGGCGATTCCCGGGTGCATGCTCGTGCGCCAGACGGGGAAGGATATGAAGGCGGCGCTCGGTGGGTACCTGCAGGTGCTGGCCGATGCGGACGCGAGCGCCGTGGGTGGCAAGCTCCCGGCTGACGATTTCTACTACATGGAGTAGCCCGTGCGTGCGTTTGCTCGACAAATGACAGAGCGTATGAAGGCGGTGGCGGCAGCAGGTGCCGTCGCCGCCTTTTGGCTTGCCGCGTGGATGCTGGTGGCGGCGCTGGTGGCGCAGCCGTTGATCTTGCCTGGGCCGGGTGTTGTTGCCCTGGCGCTGCTGCGCCTGGTGCGCGATGGCGGTACCTGGGCGATTTTGGCGGGCTCGGGCGCGCGAATACTGGGCGGGCTGGCGCTTGCCGCGGCGTGTGGTGGCGTGCTTGCCGGGATTTCGTCACGTTCGCGGGCGTTTGCGCACCTGGTGGCTCCGGCACTGTCGTTTGTAAAGGCGACGCCGGTCGCCTGCGTGGTGGTCCTGCTGCTCATTTGGCTGGGGTCGGCGCGCGTGAGCATCGCGGCGGTCTTTTTGATGGCGCTGCCGGGCGTGTATTTTTCGCTGGCCGAGGGCTTGGCACAAGTGGATAAACCGCTGGAGCAGATGTTCCGTCTGCATGGCGTGCGCGGCTGGCGCCTGTTTTGCGTCCATACCTGGCGCGGTTTTGCGCCCATACCTGGCGCGAGGTCCTGCCGTTTGTGCTTTCGTGCGCGCGTGCCGTGATCGGCATGAGCTGGAAGGCCGGCGTGGCAGCCGAGCTGATCGGCATGGCGGTGGGCACCGTGGGTGAGCGCATCTATCAGGCAAAGCTTTTGATTGAGACGGCTGATCTGCTGGCGTGGACCGTGTTGGTCGTAGCCGCCTCGTGGGCGTGTGAGCGCGTGCTGGTGTGGCTTCTGCGGGTTTCGGGGCCCGTGGCGTGGCGCGCGGCCGTGCGGGCGCATGGGCATGGACTGCGCGGGCGTGCGGGGGCTGCGAGCGATGGCGCTGCGGCGGAGCTTGCGCTTGCCGTGGGCGATCGCGCGCCGTGGGCTCCGGCACTGGACGGTCTGGCGCTCAACGTGCCCGCGGGCGGGCGTATCTGTGTGATGGGTGCTTCGGGTGCGGGCAAGTCGACGCTGCTTGCGCTAGCGGCGGGGGAGTCCGCGCCGTGCTCGATGGTGTTTCAGGATGCACGCTTGGTCGAATCCGCCTCGGCGCTGGATAACGTGTTGGTGTGCGCCGATGCGCGCGTGGATGCTTCGAGCGCCGCGGCATTGCTGCGCCTGCTGGTGCCAGGGATCGACGTGCATGCTCGCGTGGCCGAGCTTTCGGGCGGGCAGCGCCGTCGCGTCGAGATCGCTCGAGTCCTGCTGTGCCCGGGCGGCGCCGTTATTCTGGACGAGCCCTTTACCGGTCTAGATACCGCCGCACGCGACGCATGCGCCGAGGTCGTGCTCGACCTGCTCGACGGCCGCATGCTCCTGCTCGCCACGCACGATGTCGCCGACGCTCAGGCCCTCGATATCTCGGACATCATCACGCTCTAAATACTAACTCAGCTACAAAATGATTCGTTTTCCTCCGTTCCCATGGGGTCGGGTGTGGTATTCTATCTGCGGGGTAATACTTAGGAATACCAAGTAATACCAACGCCGCAGAAACAAACTCCGGATGCGGGCCAATCGGGTTGCCTTCACAGCCCGTCGCCCAGCCGCGTGGCCCGCATCTATCCGCACTACCGTCGTTTCAAAAAGGAAGCGCCATGGCAGAACACATGACCCCCGTAGTCGCGAAGGTCTTGCCCGAGGAGAAGGCAGCCTTCGCGGCGGCAACTCAGCTCGTGGGCACCACGCCGTCCAACGCCATCCGCATGTTTATCGCCGCGTTCAATCGCTGCGGCACCTT
>CABRZJ010000119.1:0-4005 GCA_902475425.1 uncultured Collinsella sp. | reverse complement strand
AGGTGATGTAGCGGGTGCGCTTCCACTGCATCTCCTCGAGGATGCACATCGAGAACAGGATCGTCTCGCCCCACAGGGCGCCCGAGCCGATGAACATGGTATAGGGGGCCAGGGCGTACTTCTTGGCGAGCTCCTCGGCGCGCGGCTCGAAGCGCTTGCGGATATCGAGCATGTCCTTCCAGATGTCCTTGGTCTGCTCGATAAACAAATCGAACTTGGGGAAGCAGCCGCGGCGGTTGAGCAGGCGCAGGCCGAAGCAGTCGGCGAGGTAGTAGCCCTTCTCGCAGCCGCCCGAACCATGGTCAGAAGCCATGGCGACGCAGTTCTCGGCACCCACAGCCTGGCCGATGGGGCCCTCGGGCTTGGTCATGGCGTAGACGCGCACGCCCATGCCCTTCATCTTCTTGACGGCCTCGAGGACCTCGGGGGTGGTGCCGGACTCGGAGGCGGTGAGCACGACGGACTTCTCGGTCATGCGCTTGTGGCCCATGGCGTTCCACTCGGCGGCGTGAATCAGGTAGACCTCGAGGTCGCGGTCGCCGAACTTGTTCATGAGGTACTCGAGCTGCATGAGCTCGTCCCAGGTGCCGCCGACGCCCATCAGGAACACGGCGTCGTAGCCCTCGTCGGCGACCTTGTCGGCGAGCGCGGTCATCTTCTTGCCGGTCTCGTAGAGCGCCTTACCGTCCTCGAGATAGCCCTCCTGGTCGAAATGCATGATCTCGATCTTCTCGGTTTCCTTCATTTGTCTCTCCTTTCTGGGGTTGTCTCCACATCCCCCATGCCAACGGGCATCAAACCCGCTTACATTCCGTAACACTCGGCCGCTTTGGCCTTAAGCGCATTGACTGACTCTTCGTAGCCCTCTGCCTTGACCTCCATTTGCTTGGAGACGGCATCGAGATACGGGTGCACGTCCCATGACTTCAGACGTTCGGCGATCATTGCCGCAATCGTCTGGAAGAACACGAGATTGGGAATTGCGCTGAGCAGCGGAGCCACCTGAGGCACCGCAACCTCGTGAGCCCTACCCCTGGGATGGGCCGTGAGCAGCACCGTTTTTGTCGTAACATTCGATAGCGCATCGGCGATATTCGCAAGACGCTCCGACCCCTGCGGATCGTCGACGATAAACACCAGATAGCCCGGAACGATCTGCATCTCTGGACCGTGAACAAACTCCTCGCCCTCGTGATGCATGGCCGGAATCTTGATGGTCTCGCTCAGCTTGAGCGCTGCCTCCTCGGCAACACCGTAGTTGGGGCCGTTGCCGACGACCATGGCGGGCGTGTGCTCAGAAAGCTCGAGCATGTGTTCTTGGACATATGCCTCGGCGGTCTTGCACATCACGGCATTGGCATGGATAGCCTCGCGCAGGTCGTCAAGACGCTGGGCAACGCCCTTGGCGTCAATCGTTCCGCGCGCCTGACCGCCGTAGATACCAAAGAGCACCAGGTACTCAACGAGGACCTCAACGCCCAGAGTCACAAAGTCCACCGACTCGACGCCCACACCGTAGTCAAGAACGATGTCAGCGTGCTCCTTGATGGGTGCCTCGACGTTTGCCGTGAGCGCAACTGCAGCCATATCGTGTGCGCGCATGTAATCGAGCGCCGCAATCGTATTGGTCGAATAGCCACTCTGCGAGACGGCGATGTTGAGCGCATGCTGCGGATAGGTGTGTTCAAAATCGACGAAGGCCTCAGGCGTCACAACGGACACCTGCATCTGCAGCGCATCTTGCAGGTAATCGCGGGCGCAATCGGCGGCATGGCGCGACGAACCCGAAGCAACGATGCGCAGTGCGTTAAAAGAACCGGACTGGAAAATATCAACGAGCTGCGCTACCAGCTCAGACGAACGCTCGAGGTTCTCCCCCATATGCACATGGGCAAGCTGAACGTAATCGAGCATCTTCATCGTCTCACCTCGTTACAAATCATTAGTATTTGATACCAATCACAGTTACAGGTTACGGCTTTTTGATACCTCTTTGTCGATTAATTTATCCCCTTCGGCGAACGGTCGATTTTGAGCCCTGTAAGGTTGTATATACAGCTGACCCAACAATCTAAACTGGTTAGTTTCCCAGCCGTTATTTACAAAACACCAGCTAGTACGTATAGGTGTAGCCGCCCGCATCACCACGGTTAAACGACTTGACGTACTCGATCGCTTGGCCGCTCGCATCGAAGCTTACGCACTCCAGCGTCAAGGCAAGATCGCCCTGCTCCAGTCCAAGCAGGCCGGCATCTCGCGCGCCCAGCGCTTCGATATCGAGCTTTTCCTGTGCCATGACTGGCTTTCGGCCCAGCATCTCATAGGTCTCGTACAAACTGAAGACCGACACGTCAATATCTTCGATGGTTGGGAACAGCAGGCAGGGAATCAGCGCCGTCTCAATCGATACGGGGCTACCGTTTATGCAGTTCAGGCGTCGAACGGAATAGAGCAGGTCGTCCTCGGCGATGCCAAACAGGTCGGCGTAATATGGCCCCGCATAACGCTTGGAACGCGCGAGAATACGGACGGACGGCTCGCCGCCCGAAGCACGGACCGATTCACGGAAACCGACCGTGCGTTCAAAAAAAGCAGGTACTTTCTGCGCCACAAAGGCACCTTTTCCCCGAACACGGCGAATCTGCCCGCGCCGAACCAGCTCATCGACAGCGCTTCGGATGGTCAAGCGTGTCGTACCAAATTCCTCGGCGAGGTCTTTTTCGGACGGAATCATGGAACCCGTGGGATATATACCGCGCTCGATACGCTCCTCGATGCGGCGTCGAATGCGCATATAAACCGGGGTGGCATCTACTGTTTCAGCCATTGTTCACCTGCCACGCTCCTCATGCCGTTCTCTTCGCCGTTATCGGCAAAGCGGAACTTTGTGGGCAAAATCACCGATTTGCAGTGCTCCACAAAACGCATGTCCTTATCCAATTCGATCGTGCTCTCATAGAACACCGGCGTTCCCTCTTCTTGCTGGAGCAGCTCGGCCTCTTCGGCGTTCAAACGCGAGATGGAGATATGCTCACGTCCATGCTCAACACGCACGCCACCTTCTTTGAGCAAGACATCGTAAAGGCTCTCGCACTCAAAATCGTGCTCGGGAAGCGCGGGGCACAGGGACAGGTTAACGTGAGCGGTCTCGATTGACGCTGGCTCGCCCTCAATAAGTCGAACGCGCTGCATGCGGAGTAAAGGAGCGCCCACAGCCACCCCAAGCTTGTCGGCAAGCGTCTCATCCGCCTCGACCGTCTCGGTGGAAACCAAGCGAGAAGAGGGGTGCAAGCCGGCAGTCCGAACGGCATCGGAGAAGTTATACGTTTCCTGGAAGATATTCAGCGGTTTGGGAGGACACACATACGTGCCCGACCCGCGGCGGCTCTCGAGCGTTCCACACGAGATGAGCCGCGTGATGCCAGCACGTAACGCCGTACGCGAAACGCCAATGACCTCGCACAGCACGCGCTCTGCCGGCAGGCGATCGCCGCCGGCAAGCTGATGGTGCTGGATGTACCAAAGAATTCCCTCAACAGCACGATCTTTGGGGGGAATTGCATAAGATTCGCCTGCCATTGCACAGACTCCTCATTCAAAAATGTATGTCACCAGAATTAGGCCAGCCCTCCCATGGCATCAAACTCGGCCTTGATTTTCTCGGCGACATTCCGATACGACTTATATAGGTTTGAATCGCGTTTGACTTCGTCGGTCATAACGGGAATCTCTAATTTGGAAACCTCGTCTTTTCCCGTCTGAACCGCCACAACAACACCCATACCAAGACACATATTACGCTTGGCGGCGTTTATTTTTGCCGCCTTCGCGGGATTTGCCAGAATACGCTGGGCAAATTCCTGTTTTGAAGGTGTCTCGTCGGCCTCCGGGTCACCCGCCTCGGCCACCTCGCACTGCAGCACATCCGAATAGTCAAAAATCTTCGGCTGCGCACCGCGCTGATGCACGGCCCACTTGCGACGCGTGGCATCCTGGTAGATAGCA
>CABRZJ010000118.1:0-4043 GCA_902475425.1 uncultured Collinsella sp. | reverse complement strand
GCCGGCCTGGGCGGCGGCCACGACGAGCGCGAGCAGACGCTCAACCAGCTGCTGGTCGAGATGGACGGTTTTGAGGAGAGCGAGTCGGTCATCCTGATTGCTGCGACCAACCGTCCTGACATCCTGGATCCGGCATTGTTGCGTCCCGGTCGTTTTGACCGTCAGGTCACGGTCGACCGTCCGGATGTGAAGGGCCGCGAGCAGATCTTGCGCGTGCATGCCGAGAACAAGCCGATGGACGAGGACGTGAAGTTTGAGAAGCTCGCCCAGATGACCGTTGGCTTCACCGGTGCCGATTTGGCAAATCTGCTCAACGAGTCTGCGCTGCTGGCTGCCCGCCGCCATCGTTCCGTGATCTCGATGGACGAGGTCGAGGAATCGATGGAGCGCGTGATTGCCGGACCGCAACGCAAGGGTCGTGTGATGACCGAAGCCGAGCGCACCACGATTGCCTACCATGAGAGCGGCCATGCCCTGGTGGGTCATATCTTGGAGCACTCCGATCCGGTTCATAAGATTTCGATTGTCAGCCGCGGCCAGGCTCTGGGCTACACGTTGCAGCTTCCACAGGAGGATCACTTCCTCAAGACCAAGAACGAGATGCTCGACGAGCTCGCCGTGTTCTTGGGCGGCCGCGTTGCCGAGGAGCTCATGTGCGATGACATCACGTCGGGCGCGAGCAACGACCTGGAGCGCGCGACCAAGATGGCACGCGAGATGGTTACGCGTTTGGGCATGAGCGAGGAGCTGGGCACGCAGGTGTTTGGCGAGGCACAGCATCAGGTGTTCCTTGGTCGCGATTACGCCGATCACCAGGATTACTCCGAGGAGACGGCACGCCGCATCGATATCGAGGTTCAGCGCATCATGCGTGAAGCCCATCGCCGTGCGGTCGAGATTCTGGATGCCCGTCGCGATCAACTCGATCTGATGGCGAAGGTGCTGCTTGAGCGCGAGACCGTCGAGGGCGATGCCGTGAACGCCCTGCTCGACAACGAGTGGGATGCCTACCTTGAGCGCGAGGGCGATATCCTGGCGGCCAAGGAGGAGCGCAATGCCAAGGCGGCCGGCATGCCGACCAAAAAGCGCATGCCTCGTATGAGCGAGGAGGAGCTGGCGGCTGATGCCGCAGCTTTTGCGCAGGCGGCCATGCAGGAGGATGCCGAAGCCGCATCCGATGTTGATGGCGATAGCCATGTCGTCAACGCCGATGCCGACACCGACAAATAGTCCTTCTAACGAAAGCCTCCGCGGGGAAACCTGCGGAGGCCTTTTCTTTTGAGCGATATGGGGCCATCTGTTGATTGGGGACAGACTTAAATGAGCGTTTTCACGCATTTAAGTCTGTCCCCAATCAACACCCAATTAACATTGCTGCGGCACTTTGCTCGACTAAAGCGTACAATAGCGCCTATGCGAAAGGGGAACAGATGATCAACGAAACTATGTATGCTCGCGGTGCGGAAAGCTCCATCATCCGTGAGATCTTTAGCTATGGTCTTGAGCGCAAGGCACAGATCGGTGCGGAAAACGTATTCGATTTTTCGCTGGGCAATCCGAGCGTTCCGGCACCCGCTGCTGTGGCGGAGTCCATTAAGAAGGCCCTGGAGCTGCCGAGCGACCAGCTGCACGGCTACACGCCCGCACCGGGCCTGCCGCAATGTCGTGCCGCTGTGGCCGAATCGCTCAACCGCCGCTTTGGCACGAGCTATGAGGGCAAAGACGTCTTTATGACGGTGGGTGCCGCGGCTTCGCTCACCTGCGCGCTCAACGCCGTTACGAATCCGGGCGACGAGGTTATTGTTATCGCCCCGTACTTTCCGGAGTATCGCGTTTGGATTGAGAAGGCCGGCTGCACGTGTGTCGAGGCGCTTGCCAACGAGGACACATTCCAGCTGAGCGTGGATAACGTATTCAAGGCGATCACCGACAAGACGGCAGCCGTCATTATCGACTCGCCCAACAACCCGACCGGTGCCGTATATACGCGCGACACGCTGACGCGACTGGCCAATGTTCTGCGCGAGGCCAACGCTCAGCGCGATCCCGAGAATCCGATTATGCTCATCTCGGATGAGCCGTACCGCGAGATCGTGTACGGTGCCGAGGTGCCTTGGGTGCCCTCGATCTACGAGCACACCATCGTGTGCTACTCGTATTCCAAGTCGCTGTCGCTGCCGGGTGAGCGCGTGGGGTGGATCTTGGTTCCCAACACCAATCCGCAGGCTGCCCGTCTGATGCCGGCCGTTGCCGGTGCCGCCCGTACGCTGGGCTTCGTGTGCGCGCCGGCGCTCTTTCAGCGCGTAATTATCGACTGCATCGATGAGCCGAGTGACGTTGAGGCCTATGCACGCAACCGCACCGCGCTTACCGACGCACTAGCGGAGTATGGCTACACCTATGTTGAGCCGGATGGCGCGTTCTACCTATGGGTGAAAGCATTGGAGCCCGATGCGAATGCGTTTTGCGAGCGCGCAAAGAAGTATGAGTTGCTTGCGGTTCCCTCGGACAGCTTTGGTATGCCGGGTTGGTTCCGCCTGGGCTATTGCGTGAGCTACGAAACGATTGTCAATTCGCTACCCGCTTGGAAACAGTTGGCGGACGAGTATCGTTAAAAGTAAAGCGCTCTGCCTACAATGTTTTACGTGAAACGGGGTTTGGTGTTAAGCCGGACCCCGTTGTCATGGACGTTGTGTCTTTGGGATGGAGTGGTTTTACGACTATCGAAGGCTATGCGTACAATGAATATAAGCGACGGCCGTGCCAGATAAGGAGACCTGATGCCCTACCTGCTTTCTTGTGACATTCATACCCATACGATGTTCTCTGCGCATGCATATTCGACCATTGAGGAGAATGTGTACTGGGCGGCAGAGCGTGGTCTGCAGGTGCTCGGATCTGCCGACCATTTGAGCTCTATGGTTACGGCTTGCCCCAATGACCTGCGCAGTTACCAGTTCTTTATCAACCAGGATATCTGGCCGCGCATTTGGAGCGGCGTGCTGGTGCTGCGTGGTGCCGAGGCCGATATCGTTTCGCTGGACGGAAGCCTGTTTGGCGAGGACACTCCTGTCACGCTCGATATTGCCGGCGATTCGTACAGCCGTCAGCATTCGCTGTTCGATTTGGTTACGCGTAATTTGGATTATTTGGTTGCGAGCGTGCATAATCCGCAGATTGCTGAGGGCGCGACGCTGGCCCAGACGACCGAGATGTATATCAATGCCCTGGAGCACCCCAAGGTGTTCATGCTGGGTCACACGGGGCGTTCGGGCGTGCCGTTCGATATCGACGAGGTGCTGTTGGCAGCTAAGGCCAAGCACAAGATTATCGAGATCAACAACCATAGTCTTGAACACGGTGTCGACACTGAGCATTGGGCCGTATGCCGCAAGATTGCCGAGCGCTGCGCCGAGCTGGGCGTGGGCATTGGCGTGTCGACCGATGCCCACATTGGCATGGCCATTGGCAAGCTCGATCACGCGCGCAAGATGCTCGACGAGATTCACTTCCCACTGGATTTGATCGTGACGCGCGACCGCGAGACGCTGCTGTGCGAGATGGCGGCAGCCGGCGTGTGCGATCTGCGCAATGGGATGTAGCGGAGTTTATAAACCAAGCGAAGGGGGCGGCCCAGGCGGGTCGCCCCCTTTCTTGTCCCAAAAATCTACTGAGGTTGGTTAGCGGCGTTCGAGGACCGCTACGGTTTCGGTGTGGTCGGTGTGAGGGAACATGTCGACTGGCGTGATCTTGAGCAGGCGATAGCCTCCGTCGAGGAGCTGGTGCAGGTCGCGCTCTTGGGTCACGGGGTTGCAGCTGATATAGGTGATGCGGCGCGGCTTAAGTGCGCAGGCAGCTTCGAGGAACTCGGGCGTGGAGCCGGCGCGCGGCGGGTCGATGGAAAGAACGTCGACGCGTTCGTTGTTGTCGGCGGCATCCAGGATGTAGTCGGTGGCGTCGTCGGCCATAAACCAAGCGCTGCGGGTGAGGCCGTTGAGCTCGGCATTGCGACGTGCGTCGGCAATGCCCGCCGGGTTGCGCTC
>CABRZJ010000117.1:0-4206 GCA_902475425.1 uncultured Collinsella sp. | reverse complement strand
ACAAACAAGCAAATCGCTCGCAAATCCGCAAGGAGTGTCCCCGAATGCCGACAGAAAAGGAGCGTCCCTAACTGCCGGCACTTAGGGACGCTCCTTTTGTGCCGGCAGTTAGGGACAGCCCTTGCCGATTCGATTGTTGAATATCTCCGTGACTACTTTACAGCTCCAGCGCGTCGGCGACTTCGGCAGCGCAGGCCAGGGCATCGGCCATAGCGTTCACCACGAGCGAGCTGCCGTTGCGGGCATCACCCGCCACATACACCGGCGCGGCATCCGCGGCGACACCCTCCGTGCGAGCCGCGAGATGCGAGCCCTTGGCAGCCATCACCGGCAGCGGACGACCAGCGGTGGCAACAGGCACGCTCACTGCATCGAACACACCGTGTTCCGGGCCTGTAAAGCCACAGGCGATGAGCACCAGCTGCGCAGGCACCTCGTGCTCAGAGCCCGCGATGCGCTCGGGCTTTCCCGCCGACCAGTCCAGATCGACCACGCGCAGACCCGCAGCCGCACCCTTCTTGTCCAGCAGCACCTCGAGCGTATCCACGCCCCAGGCACGCATCTCGCCACCCATCGCAGTGATAGCCTCCTGCTGGCCGTAGTCGGTCTTCTTAACGTTGGGCCACTGCGGCCAGGGGTTGTTCGCCGCGCGCTTATCGGGCGCAGCCGGCAAGAACTCAAACTGGCGCACGCTGCGCGCGCCCTGACGCACCGCGGTACCCACGCAGTCGTTGCCGGTATCGCCACCGCCAATGACCACGACGTCCAGGCCGCGCGCGTCGATGGCGGGCTCGCCGCCATCGAGCACCGAGACGGTCGAAGCCGTCAGGTAGTCCACGGCATACACCACGCCCGGGGCATCAATGTTCGCAGCCGAAATCCCACGCGGAGCACGGGCGCCGGCAGCCACCACGACGGCGTCAAAGTCGTCGAGCCTGGCGGTAACCTTGGGATCGCTCACGTCGGCGCCCAGCTCGAACACAATACCCAGCTCGCGCATAAGTGCCACGCGGCGCTCGACCACAGACTTCTCGAGCTTCATGTTGGGAATGCCGTACATGAGCAGGCCGCCGGGGCGGTCGTCGCGCTCAAACACCGTCACGCGGGCGCCACGACGCGCAAGCTCCCATGCTGCCACCAGACCAGCAGGACCGGAGCCCACCACGGCAACCGTGGGTGCGCCCTCCCCCGCCGGCTCAAAGCGGCGCGGGCCACCGTTTGCCCACTCATGGTCGCTGATCGCACGCTCGTTGTCATGGATCGTCGTGGGTTGGCCATCGACCGAACCCAGGTTGCACGCGGCCTCGCACAGCGCCGGGCACACGCGGCTCGTGAACTCAGGCATGGGCGAGGTGAGCGACAGGCGCTCGGCAGCCTCATCCCAGCGGCCGCGGTACACCAGCTCGTTCCACTCGGGAATCAAATTGTGCAGCGGGCAGCCGCTCGGACGTGCCTTGCCAAAGCTCGCGCCCATCTGGCAAAACGCCACGCCGCACATCATGCAGCGGCTCGCCTGGGCGCGACGTGCGTCGTCGTCGAGCTCCACATACAGGGGATCAAAATCACGGCTGCGCTCCTCCACGGGGCGAAGCTCGTGGGCCACGCGATCGATATCAAGAAAAGCACCGGGCTTACCCATGGCACTTACGCCTCCTTCTTGGTCGAAGCAACAGAGCTGGCGGCCACGGACGCAGCACCCGCAGCACTGCCCGCAATATCGAAGCGAGCGACATCCGCGGCACTCGCGCGACCGGTCACAATGTCAAACGCCAGCTCCTCGGCCTGCGCATGCGTCTTGCCGACGGCCTCGGCGGCGGCGACAATCGCCAGCACGCGCTCGTACTCGGTCGGAATGACCTTCACAAAGTGCTTGCTCATCGTCTCAAAGCTGTAGAGCAGCTTAATGCCGCGCGGGCTCTGCGTCGCGTCCACGTGCTCCTGGATGAGCTCGCGAATCTGCGCCAGCTCGCCGGCAGTCGGGGCCTTGAGCTCAACGCTCTCGTGGTTCACGCGGGCATCGAGCGTGCCGTACTGGTCAAAGACGTAGGCCACGCCACCCGTCATACCGGCAGCGAAGTTCTGCCCGACCTCGCCCAGGATGAGCGCCAGGCCACCCGTCATGTACTCGCAACCGTGGTTGCCGCAACCCTCGACCACCACGGTGGCACCGGAGTTGCGTACGCCAAAGCGCTGGCCGGCCAGGCCGTTGATGAAGCCACGGCCGCTCGTGGCGCCAAAGAACGCAACGTTGCCCACGATGATGTTTTCGTCGAACTTATAGGTCGCATGCGGGTTGGGGCGCACCGACACCTCGCCGCCCGAAAGGCCCTTGCCAAAGTAGTCGTTGGCGTCACCGCACACGTTGAGCGTAATGCCGCGCGGCAGGAAGGCGCCAAAGCTCTGACCGGCCGAACCATCGCAATCGATGGTGATGGAGCCGGCGGGCAGACCCTCGGGATGCGCCTTGGTCACCGCGTTGCCCAGGATAGTGCCCACGCAGCGGTTGACGTTGGCGATATCGGCGCGGAAGCGAATCGGGCGCAGGTGCGCACGGGCATCGGCCGTATAGGGCACAAACAACGTGGAGTCGAGCGTCTTGTCAAGCTCGCTGTCGGCAGCCATCTGGGGCAGGAAGTGACGGCCGTCGGCACCCGGGATGTGGGCACCAAACTCACAGGTCGCGCTCGCCAGCACGGGCGACAGATCCAGCAGGTTGGCCTTGCGGTTGTCCGGGACCTCGATCTGGCGCAAGCACTCGGGATGGCCGACCATCTCATCGATGGTGCGGAAGCCCAGGCTCGCCATGACCTCGCGCAACTGCTCGGCAACAAAGAGCATAAAGCGCTCGACGTGCTCGGGCTTGCCGCGGAAGCCGCGACGCAGGCGGCAGTTTTGCGTAGCGATGCCGGCCGGGCAGGTGTCCTGCTGGCAGTCGCGCTGCATGAGGCAGCCCATGGAGATGAGCGGCATGGTCGCAAAGCCAAACTCCTCGGCGCCCAGCAAGCAGGCGACGGCAACGTCGGTGCCGTCCATGAGCTTGCCGTCGGCCTCGAGCACCACGCGCGAGCGCAGGCCGTTTTGCAGCAGCGTCTGCTGGGCCTCGGCAAGGCCAAGCTCCAGCGGCAGGCCCGCATGCCAGATAGAGTCGCGCGCAGCGGCACCTGAGCCGCCATTGTGACCGCTGATCAAAATCTTGTCGGCGGCACCCTTGGCCACGCCGGTAGCGATGGTGCCGACGCCGGCCTCGCTGACCAGCTTGACCGACACGCGCGCACCGGGATTGGCGTTCTTAAGGTCGAAGATAAGCTCCGCCAGGTCCTCGATGGAGTAGATGTCGTGATGCGGCGGAGGCGAGATCAGGCCGATGCCGGGCGTGGACTGACGGACCTCAGCGATCCAGGGGTAGACCTTCTTGCCGGGCAGGTGGCCACCCTCGCCGGGCTTGGCGCCCTGGGCCATCTTGATCTGAATCTCGAAGGCGCTGCACAGGTAGCGGCTCGTCACGCCAAAGCGCGCGCTTGCCACCTGCTTGATGGCGGAGTTCTTGGAGTCGCCGTTAGCCAGCGGGGTCTCGCGACGCGGATCCTCGCCGCCCTCGCCGGAGTTGGAACGGCCGTGCAGGCGGTTCATGGCGATGGCCATGCACTCATGCGCCTCTTTGCTGATGGAGCCATACGACATGGCGCCGGTATTAAAGCGGCGGACGATGTTGAGCGCGGGCTCGACCTCGTCGAGTGCCACCGGGGTGCGGCCACTGGCATCAAAGTCCAGCAGGTCGCGCAGGCGCACGGCACGACCGGTGCGGCGCAGGCGGGCGCTGTACTCCTTAAAGGTGTCGTAGCTGTCCTCACGGCAGGCGGTCTGCAGCAGGTAGACGGTCTGGGGGTCGATCAGGTGATCCTCACCACCGAACGGGCGCCACTTGGTCAGGCCCAGTGTGGGCAACTGATCGGGAGCCGGGCTCTTAAGAATGGCGAGCGCGGCGTCATAGCGCTCATTCTGCTCGCGCTCGACGTCTTCGACGCCCATGCCGCCCACACGGCTCACCGTGCCGACGAAGTACGCGTTGACGAACTCCGGCGTAAAGCCCACGGCCTCGAAGATCTGCGCCGAATGGTAGCTCTGCACCGTGGAGATGCCCATCTTGGACATGATGGAGACGATGCCGGCGGTCGCAGCCTTGTTGTAGTTGGCGATGCCCTGCTC
>CABRZJ010000116.1:0-4212 GCA_902475425.1 uncultured Collinsella sp. | reverse complement strand
ACGATGCCACGGTTAGCAGCCTCGACTGGATCACGTACAGCAGCTACGTCGACGGACCATGTTGGATGAAATACGTCGACGACAACAAGTTCCTCGACGAGCTGAGCATCCCGGGTACGCACGATTCGGGCACCTGCAGCGTGGACAACGACACTGAGCCCCAATCCTCGCAAGTAAAATGCCAGCAGGATTACATTCCCACGCAGTTGCTCGAAGGCATTCGCTATTTTGATATCCGGCTCGGAAAGGGCGATGACCCCGGCATCGACCACGGGATTTTCTACCTACTCAAAAAAGACGGGAACTATCTGCATCTCTCCGATGTCATCGGGTACTTCAAAACGTTTTTGAACGAAAACCCGTCAGAAGCGCTCATCATGCTCGCATCGCGCGGCAACGATGAGGCTACCGACGAAAGCATAACGACGGCCTTCGCCAAGGTTATGGCCGATAACCCCAACCTGTTCTACACGTCGAGCCACGTCCCCACGCTGGGCGAGGTGCGCGGAAAGATCGTCCTGCTGCGTCGATTTGGGCTCGCCGGCAACAGCGTAAGCGGCCACACGTGGGGCCTCGACCTCACCCAATGGGATAACAAGATCAAGGCGCATTCCGGGCAGTCGATGTGTCTCGTCCAAGACGCGCGGGGATTTGAAGCCATAGGGGAAACGGGCAATGAAGAGCCCTATTGCACCAAGGTATATGCCCAGGACAAGTACAAACTCACGGGAACCGACAAGCTCAGCTGGGTCGATAATGCGCTGAAGGAAACGACCGGGCGCACGTGCAACAAGGTGGACGTCGTGGACGATGCCGGGGCCGAGGTGCAAGTCCAGGAGCGTTGCTGGTCTATCAACTACACCAGCTGCACGGGCTTGTCGCACGGAGGCAATCCTTTTACCTCGGCACGAGTAGTCAACGAGCATCTGTACAAGAGCCCGTACATCAATCCCAGCGGCACCGAGGATACAAAGTCAGATTACCTCAAGCACATTGGCATCATCGCATCCGACTTTGTTGATGCGGCGCTGGCCCGGAGCATCTACCAGCGCAATTACAATTACGATACGAAGCACACGCAGTCGGCTTCGTGCTGCCTCCCGACCCGCATGCGCATGACGTACGGCGACTCGCTGAGCGATGCCTCGCTCCAGGATGGCAAGACCGTTGGCGAGGGCCATTTCCGCCTTGTCGACAGCAGCAACGTACTCAACGTGGCGGCTTCGGGCCATGCGTTTACCATCGAATACGTGGATGTCGACGCCTTGGGCAACGAGACCGTTACGGGGCTGCAGGGATCCGTGCCCATCGATATCGATCCGCGCGCACTGACACCCCACTTTGAGGGGCTCGAAGGCCTTAAGGCCGGCGAGGATGTGCGCGCCAAGATTGCGGCATCACTCGAGGGCAAGCTCGAAACCGATGCCTGCACGGCCCAGCTCGAGTTTGTGCACGACGCGGACGGCGCTCCGGGCACGGCAATGGCCGAGGGCGAAACATTTGCCGCAGGAACGTACTGGGTGCGCGTGAACGGTCTCTTGGGCGACGCGGCGCAGAACTACACGCTCGCCAGCGACGGAGCCGCAAGCTTTACCGTAGCGGCCTCGGGCAGTGCGGGCGGCACCGGCAGCGACACGGGTTCCAACGCAGGCGGCGCCGACAAGAACGGCAAGAGCAACAAGAGAGACCAGGGCAAGAGCTCGGGCGGAAAGCTCGCCAACACGGGCGACGGCTCTGGCGTTGCCGCCGGGCTCGCTGCCGCCGCCGTGGCGACGACGGTCGCCGGCGCAGCGATGCTTGCAAATGACCGCGAAAACGCTGGGGACGATAGCGAATAGGCAAGCCGGCCTTTTAGACACATCGACTCAATCGGGGGCGCAGGATACCGTTCTGTGCCCCCGATTTTTACCTTGGCCCAAACGCCGCCATAGGCTACATCACCATGTTCAGCGCGTTAACAAACTCCTGGGCCTTCGCACGACTGCTCAGGCTAAAGACGCAAGCAGTCAACAGTCGATTGCGCAGAAAAACATCGCGGCCCTTGATTCTATTGACGCCCGTAATGTCCTTAAGATAGACAATCTCGGTGTGCTCGCCGCCGAAAGTGTCCTTCTTGAGCACCTCAATACGGTTGGGGTAGATCTTAACGTCTTTAAACCTACCCGAACCTTTGTCCTGGAACAGCAAAGTGTTGTTATCCATGCGTGTCACTCCCGCGGGGTTCGCTAAAACTGCCTCTATGGCCACATTTTAGTCACCGCAAGGCTTCCCATGCGAAGGTACCAGACAGCACAGCAATTCGTGTCCGCGCGAGGCTTTAAACTAAATGCGATAAAGATGCATTCCACAAGAGGAAAGTGGGGCGATATTGATGGGTAAACTGGTAAACCGCGGGGAATCGACAATCGTGCCAGAAGTTTTTACAAGCAGGTTTCCTCGATTCTCAACGCCGCTCGCGACAAGGCCTATACCGCCGTTAACTTTGCAATGGTTGAGGCATATTGGGAGATCGGCAAGAGCATTGTTGATGAACAGGGCGGAGAGGAGCGCGCCAAGTATGGCGATGCACTGATCGACGAACTTGCCGTTAGATTGACTAAGGATTTTGGCAGAGGCTTCAACGCCAGAAGCTTAAGATACATGCGTCAGTTTTATCTTGCGTTCCCAATTCGGAACGCGCTGCGTTCCGAATTGAATTGGACACATTACCGCAGGTTATCGCGTATAACCGACCCTGATGCTCGAACATGGTACATGAACGAATGTGCCGATTCTCGCTGGAGCACGCGTCAGCTCGAGCGCCAGATCAACACCATGTTCCGCGAGCGCCTGCTTGCCAGCAAGGACAAGGAGGCCGTCACCCAGGAAATCCAAAAGAGCGCCCCGGCTCGTCGCCCCGAGGATATCATCCGCGACCCATATGTACTGGAGTTTTTAGGTTTCTCGGACGATACTGCGTTTCGCGAGAGCGATCTAGAGCAGGCGCTCATCACGCATCTTCAGAAGTTCCTGCTGGAGCTTGGCCGTGGTTTCGCTTTCGAGGCGCGCCAAAGGCGCATCACCTTTGATGGGCGCCATTTCTATATTGACCTTGTGTTTTACAACTATCTGATGCGCTGCTTCGTGCTCATCGACCTTAAGACGGACGATCTTACGCACCAGGACCTGGGCCAGATGCAAATGTATGTGAACTACTACACGCGCGAGCTCATGAACGAAGGCGACAATCCGCCCATAGGCATCGTGCTCTGCGCGGACAAAAGCGATTCGATCGTCGAGTACACGCTGCCCGAAGACAACGACCAAGTGTTTGCCGCCAAATACCTGCCGTATCTTCCAAGCAAGGAAGAGCTGGCGCGCGAGCTGAGTGCCGAGTACCGCGCCATCAACGAAGCGACCAATGGCGAAACGCAAGGGTAGCAGCACGTTGCGACCGAAACGCCCGCACGCCTGTGAGCCGTCCCGCGCTGCGCTTCCCTACTTCCCAAAGATCGCAGCGAGCAAGCCCTTGCGTTTGGGCTTCTCCTCTCGGTAAGAACCCTCGGCGACCGCTGCAACCTGATGCTGCTGCTCGCCGCCTCCACGGCGCACGATCTGGTACAGAAACGGCGATTTAACGTATTTGACCTCGATGGGCGTGGCATGCACGGTACTTTCGCCGGACAGATGCAGGCTCGGGTTGAGCGGTGCGACAATGTGCGTTTCGCGCTTGTCGCTAAACACCACCGCAGCCGCGCGGCCCGTCTGGCCGTTCACGGCGATGCGCACCTGCTCGCCGTCGCGGCTGTCCGTTGCCGGACGGTCGACAAAGTACACCGGCACCATCACCAGACCGTCCTTGTGTTTGCGAGCCTTGCGCGCCCAAGTGCGGATACTCTTTTTATTGAGTCCCAGTACCGTCTCGGCATCGTTGCCAGCAACGTCGAGCGCCAACTTATCAATGACCACCTGGTCCTTGGTAGACGCATCGACGGAGACGACGCGAAAGTCACCTTCCTGCATGGCGGGATCGAACGGACCGACCCTGGCAAAGTCCCACGGCTCCAAAATGCCCATGAGGCGAACTTCCAGGTAGTTTGCCCTGGGGTATGCCCAGTCGAGCACCTCGTAGTACACCAGGGTTTCCTTGCTCAGGCCCTTGCCCGGGAAGCTCGCCATCATGCGCAAGTCCGCCAGCGCCATGGGGAAATAGAAGAGCATCATGTCGTTTTG
>CABRZJ010000115.1:0-4300 GCA_902475425.1 uncultured Collinsella sp. | reverse complement strand
GAGAAGATGATCGAAGGCACGATGGCGATGAGCGCCAAGAAGACAGCGCTGGGAAACGTGATCTTATCGAGCGCATTCTTGATGTAGGCCGCAGTAGCCCTACCCGGACGAACGCCCGGGATAAAGCCACCCTGCTTCTTGAGGTTGTCGGCCGTGTCATCGGGGTTGAACACCATGGAGGTGTAGAAGTATGCGAAGAACACGATCAGGACAACGTTAAGAATCCAGTTGAGCCAACCACGAGAAAGAGCGGAGGCAACAGCCTGAATCCAGCCGACGCCGGGGAAGAACACGGCAATCTGAGCCGGGAAGTACAGCAGTGCCGAAGCAAAGATGATCGGAATAACACCGGCGGTGTTGACCTTGATGGGCAGATAGGTGGTCTGGCCGCCCATCATGCGACGGCCTACGACACGCTTGGCGTAGGAGACCGGAATGCGGCGCTGGCCGCGCTCAAGGAAAACGATCAGCGGGATGACCAGCAGGATAATGGCGCAGATGATCACCATGGTGATGATGCTGCCGGCGTTACCCTCAGCGCTGGAGAAAATCGCCTGCGGCAGACCGGCCATGATGTTCGCAAAGATAATCAGCGACATGCCATTGCCGATACCGCGCTGGGTGATGAGCTCGCCAATCCACATGATCAGCATTGCACCCGCAGTAAGCGTACCCACGACCATGAGATCGAAGATGATCTCGGGAGCATCGGCGCCAGTGAAGCTGATGCCAAAGCTCTTGAACAGGAAGAGGTAACCCACGGAGTTGAGGATAGCCAGAGCCAAGGTAAGGTAACGCGAATACTGCGTAATCTTGGTCTGACCGACCTCGCCCTCACGGGCGAGCTCATGCAGAGAAGGCACAACGGCCTGGAGCATCTGGAGGATAATCGAGCTCGTGATGTAGGGCATAATGCCCAGGGAGAACACCGAAACGTAGCTCAGCGCACCGCCAGAGAAAAGATTCAGGAGGGCCATAGCACCTGCAGCGACCGAGTTTTGCTCGGTCGAGAAAAGGCCCAGCATCCCCTGGAAGGGAATGCCGGGCACAGGAACGTGCGCACCGATGCGGTACACGACGAGCATAGCTATGGTAAAAAGAATCTTTTCGCGCAGTTCTTTGATGCGGAAAGCATTCTTAAGACCATTTAGCACGGCAGCTCGACCTTTCCGCCAGCGGCCTCGATCTTGGCCTGCGCGGAAGCGCTGACCTTGTCGACCTTGACCGTAAACTTCTTGGTAAGCTCACCGTTGCCGAGCACCTTGACGGGCTCGAACTCACTCTTGGTGATGCGGGCGGCCTTAAGAGCGGCACCGTCGATCACAGCGCCGTCCTCGAACTTGCGCTCGAGACGCTCAACGTTAACAGCGGTGTACTCGATACGACGGGGGTTGCGGAAGCCCGGGAGCTTGGGCAGGCGCATAGCCAGCGGAGTCTGGCCGCCCTCGAAGCCGGCACCCTTGGTGCCGCCAGAGCGAGAGCCCTGGCCCTTCTGACCGCGGCCAGAAGTGGTGCCGTGACCCGAAGAATTGCCACGGCCAACGCGCTTGCGGTTCTTGGTGGAACCGGGCGCGGGAGTAAGATCGTGAAGCTGCATTTGCTACTCCTCTACAATCTCGACAAGGTGCTTGACCTTGAAGATCATGCCGCGGACGGACTCGTTGTCAGCAATCTCGCGAACCTCGCGGATCCTGTGGAGACCGAGGGCACGGACAGTACGGACCTGGTCCTGCTTGCAACCGTTGGTGCTGCGGACCTGCTTGATCTTGATGGTGTCAGCCATGCTTAGTTCTCCTTACCGACGAACATCTCGGAGACCGTCAGGCCACGGCGAGCCGCGACGTCCTCAGGGCTGGAGAGCTCCTTGAGGCCCTCGACGGCAGCCTTGATGATGTTGAGGCCGTTGTCGGTACCGAGGGACTTGGACAGGACGTTCTTGATGCCAGCAAGCTCAAAGAGGGGACGCACAGCGCCGCCGGCGATAACGCCGGTACCCTCGACAGCGGGCTTGATGATGATGCGGCCGGCACCAAAGTGACCGAGAACCTCGTGCGGAATGGTGCCCTCTTCGGTCACCGGCACGTGGAACATGTTCTTCTTGGCATCGAGAGACGCCTTGGAGATGGCCATGGGCACCTCAGCGGACTTGCCCATGCCAACGCCAACGTTGCCCTTACCGTCGCCAACGACGACGAGAGCGACGAGGCTCATGCGACGGCCGCCCTTGACGGTCTTCGACACGCGGTTGATGTAAACGACGCGCTCCTCGAACTCGGAGGCCTCGCGCTGCTGCTTCTGATTACGAGCCATGTGCTACATACCTCCTAGAACTCGAGACCGGCGGCACGAGCACCGTCGGCGAGGGCCTTGACGCGGCCATGGTAGATACGGCCGCCACGATCGAAAGCGACCTTGGTGATGCCGGCCTCGATGGCACGCTTGCCAACGAGCTGACCGACCTTCTCCGCAGCCTCCTTGTTCGAGGTGTGGGTGCCCTTGAACTCGGCCTCGAGGGTCGAGGCAGAGACGAGCGTCAGGCTGGAGCCCTTGCTGTCGTCGATAATCTGGGCATAGATGTTGGCGTTGGTACGGGTCACGCGAAGACGCGGACGCTCGGCGGTACCCGAGACCTTACCGCGAACACGACGCTGACGACGCTTGAGGCCTTCCAGCTTCGCCTTATGCTTGTTCATACGTAAACTCCTAAAAAGGTTGATCTTGCCAGCACCTAACGGGGTGCTGGTCTTATGCGAGTAAGTCGGTTACGACTACTTGGCGGCCTTACCCAGCTTGCGGCGGATGTGCTCGCCAACATAGTGGATACCCTTGCCCTTGTAAGGCTCGGGAGGACGATGGCCGCGAATCTCAGCGGCGATCTGACCGACCTGCTGCTTGTTGATACCCTTGACGTTCACGTGGGTGTTGTCGGGAACCTCGAAGGTGATGCCCTCGGGAGCCTCGACGATCACGGGATGCGAGAAGCCCAGGGAGAACTCGAGGTTCTTGCCCTTCTGCTGCACGCGGTAACCGACGCCGGCGAGCTCGAGCTTCTTCTCGAAGCCCTCGGAAACGCCAACAACCATGTTGTGGATGAGGGCGCGGGTGAGGCCGTGGCGGGCACGGGTCTCACGCTCGTCGTCGGGACGGGAAACGGTGAGAACGTTGTCCTCGACGTTGATAGCGAGCTTCTCAAAGACATCGAGCTCGAGCTGGCCCTTGGGGCCCTTGACGACAACGTTGTTGCCGTTGACTGCCACTTCGACTCCGGCGGGAATCTGGACAGGCTTATTACCGATACGAGACACGGTGATCTCCTTTCCTTCTACCTACCGAGCGAATTACCAGACGTAAGCGATGATCTCGCCGCCGACGTTGTGCTTGCGAGCATCGCGGTCGGTCATGACGCCATGGCTGGTGGAAATAATAGCGGTACCAAGGCCACCGCGGACGCGGGGCATGTCGGCAACGCCGGTATACTTACGCAGGCCCGGCTTGGAAATGCGGCGGATGCCGTTGATGACCTTAGCCTTCTTGGGACCATACTTAAGCGTGATGTGCAGAGTCTTCTGGGGAACGGTGTCCTCGACATCGTAGCCCTCGATGTAGCCCTCCTCGTGCAGAACACGAGCGATCTCGACGAGCTTCTTGCTGCTCGGCATGGAGACCGTGGCCTTGTTCACAGAGTTAGCATTACGAATGCGCGTAAGCATATCTGCGATCGGGTCTGTAAGGTTCATACAGATTCTCCTTCGTTCTTGATGAACACGTGCTCTTGGTTCTTCGCCGCCCTTAACGGCAAAGCCTAACTAGCGCGTTTTCCCTGTTCCAAACGGATGCTTGAAACGCTGGTAGTGACTTACCAGCTGGCCTTCTTAACGCCGGGAAGCTCGCCCTTGAGTGCAAGCTCGCGGAAGCAGACACGGCACAGGCCGAACTTGCGGTACACAGAGTGCGGACGGCCGCAGCGCTGGCAGCGCGTGTACTCACGAGTAGAGAACTTCTGCTTGCGATTGCACTTGACGATCATCGATGTCTTAGCCACTTATATCCTCCTCACATAGAGTATTGTTCGCCCCAAACGCCGCCCCCTTGTGGGAACGGCGCTTATAGGGCAGATGAACCTATTTCTTGAACGGGAAACCGAAGGCGTCCAGAAGGGCCTTGGCCTCCTCATCGGTGTTGGCGGTGGTCACGAAAGTGATGTCCATACCACGCTGGTGATCGACGGAGTCGAAGTCGATCTCGGGGAAGATGAGCTGCTCGGTGACGCCCATGGAGAAGTTGCCACGGCCGTCGAAGC
>CABRZJ010000114.1:0-4370 GCA_902475425.1 uncultured Collinsella sp. | reverse complement strand
CACAGGGCTGTAACCCGAAAGGAATGACATGGGCAACTTGAACAATGGCGCGCTCGAGCGCAACGACTCACGTCGCGTGGCACTGGTCACGGGCGGCTCGCGGGGTATCGGCCGCGCCTGCGCTATCGGTCTGGCGGAGGATGGCTACGATATCGCCGTCGTCTATGCCGGCAGCGTCGATGCGGCGCGCGAGACGTGCGACGCCTGCGAGGCGGCTGGCGCCACGGCGCGCTCATATCAATGCGACGTGGCCGACCCCGCTGCCGTCAACGCGTGCGTGGAAGCGGTCCTCAACGACTTTGACTCCATTTGGGCGCTCGTCAACAACGCTGGCATCACCCGCGATGGCCTGCTCATGCGCATGGGCGATGACGCCTTCGATCGCGTGCTCGATGTCAACCTTAAAGGAACGTTTAACACGACGCGCTCGCTCACCAAGACCTTTATGCGCCAGCGCGGCGGCTGCGTCGTCAACATGAGCTCGGTTGTGGGCCTGATGGGCAATGCCGGGCAGGCCAACTACGCTGCCTCCAAGGCGGGCGTGATCGGCCTGACCAAGGCGGTGGCGCGCGAGCTTGCGCCCCGCGGTGTACGAGTGAACGCGGTCGCCCCCGGGTTTGTCGAGACAGATATGACGGCAAAGCTTTCGGAAAAGGTTCGTGCGGCAACCGAGGAGCAGATTCCCCTTAAGCGCATGGCGCGCCCCGAGGAAGTGGCCGGCGTGGTGCGCTTTTTGGCGAGCGATGCGGCTTCCTACATTACGGGCGAGGTTGTACGCGTTGACGGCGGAATGGCGATGTAGAAATCAGGGCCGAAGAACGGCTTGGATGAGGAGACCATGATGGAACAGAGAGTTGCAATCACCGGCATAGGTGCCGTATCGCCGCTCGGCAACACCGCGCTTGCCACCTGGGCGGCAATGTGCGCTGGCACGTGCGGCATCGGCCCGATTACGCACTTCGATACCGATGCATTTGCCGTCAAGGTGGCGGCCGAGGTCAAGGGCTTTGACGGCAACGAGTACTTTGGCAAGCGTGACGCCAAGCATCTGGACCCCTGCGTTCAGTTTGCGATGGCGGCTTCGGACGAGGCAATGCACGATGCGGGCTTTGATGTCGAAGGCGCCATCGATCGCGAGCGCCTGGGCGTCTACGTGGGCTCGGGCGTGGGCGGCATGACGACGCTCGTCGATAACGTCCATACGATTGCCGACCGTGGGCCCCGCCGCGCATCGCCTTACATGATCGCGATGATGATCCCCAACATGGCATCGGGCAACATCGCAATCCGTCACAAAGCAAAGGGGCCGACCCTGCCCGTGGTGACCGCGTGCGCCACCTCGGCCCATGCGGTGGGCGAGGCGTTCCGCGCCATCAAGCACGGCTATGCCGACGCGATCCTCGCGGGCGGCGCCGAGGCTGCAATTATCCCCGATGCCGTTGCGGGCTTTACGTCCTGCCGCGCATTGACCACCAACCCCGATCCCGCGACGGCCTGCCGTCCGTTCGATGCAGACCGCGACGGCTTTGTGATGGGCGAGGGCGCCTGCGTGCTCGTGCTCGAGAGCATGGAACATGCGCAGACGCGCGGTGCGCACATTTATGCCGAGGTCGTGGGCTACGGCAACACCGATGATGCCTATCACATCACGAGCCCTGATCCCGAGGCTGCCGGCATTGCCCGCGCGATATCGCTGGCGGTGACCGAGGGCGACGTCAAGCCATCCGAGGGTCTCTACATCAATGCCCACGGCACATCGACCAAGCTCAACGATTCGTCCGAGACGGCGGGCATTAAGCGTGCGCTCGGCGAGGACGCGGCGCGCGCCGCGCACGTCTCGTCGACTAAGTCGATGACCGGCCACATGATCGGTGCCACGGGCGCCATCGAGGTCATGGCCTGCGCCATGGCGCTCGAGCAGGGCGTGGTGCCGCCGACCATTAACTACCGCACGCCCGATCCCGCCTGCGATCTTGACTACACGCCCAATCGCGCAGTTCGCGCCGACCTTACCTGGGCGCTTTCGACCAACCTAGGCTTTGGCGGGCACAACGCCGCCATCGCGCTGCGTAGATATACGAGGAGCTAGAGCATGGATTCCAAAAGACTTGCCGAGATAGCCGATGTTATGGAGGACCGCGGCCTCACGCGCGTACGCGTTGAGGAGCCCGATGGCACCGCGGTCGAACTCGAGCGCGCGAGCGCCGCACAGCCGGTTGCCGTGCCCATGCCCATGCCGAGCGCTATGGCCGCTCCAGTTGCAGCTCCCACAGTCGCGCCTGCCGCACCGGAGCCCGCCGCGCAGACACCTGCCGCCGCACCGGAGCCCAAGGGCACCGAGGTGACCGCTCCCATGGTCGGTGTTTTCTATGCTGCCCCGGCGCCGGGCGACGAGCCGTTTGTGCACGTGGGCTCTAAGGTCAAGGCCGGCGAGACCCTCTGCATCATCGAGGCCATGAAGGTTCTCAACGAGGTGACGGCCGAGGCAGACGGCGAGGTGCTCGAGATCTGCGTGGCCGACGGCGACCTCGTGGAGTTTGGCAGCTGCCTCATGAGAATCGGATAGGTGATATCCATGAACAAAGAAGAGCTCAAGAAGCTGTTGCCGCATCGCGAGCCGATGCTTTTGCTCGACGAAGCCGAGCTGGTGGGCGACGAGGCCCACGGCAAGATCACGATTACGGGTGACGAGTACTTTTTGCAGGGGCATTTTCCGGGAAACCCGGTGGTCCCCGGCGTGATTCAGTGCGAGATGCTCGCCCAAAACTGTTGCGTGCTGCTGATGGGCGATGAGGAAGCGCGCGGCGCGACGCCGTTCTACACGAGTCTGGACAAGGTGCGCTTTAAGCGTCCGGTGCGCCCGGGCGACACGGTTGATCTGGTGTGCACCATCACGCGTGCGCGCGGGCCGTTCCGCTTTGCGACGGGTACTGCGAGCGTCAACGGTGAGGTTTGCTGCCGCGCCGATATGTCTTTTGCACTCATGCACGAAAGTTAAGGAAGGCTTCATGTTCGACAAAGTGCTCATCGCCAACCGCGGCGAAGTCGCGGTCCGTGTTATCCGCGCGTGCCGCGATATGGGCATCAAGACCGTCGCCGTTTATTCCACGGCCGATGCGGACGCGCTGCACGTGCAGCTTGCCGACGAGGCGTATTGCATCGGCGGTCCGCGTCTTGCCGAGAGCTACCTCAACGACGATGCTGTGCTCACCTGTGCCGTAAAGTCGGGAGCTAAGGCAATTCATCCCGGCTATGGCTTTTTCTCCGAGAAGGCGAGCTTCGTGCGCGACTGCGACAAGTATGGCCTGGCGTTTGTTGGTCCTTCGGCCAAGGTGATCGACAGCATGGGCGACAAGGACGCCGCACGTCGAACGGCTGCCGCGGCGGGCGTGCCCATCGTGCCGGGCTGCGATTTGCTCAAAAGTCCCGAGGAGGCAACGGCCGAGGCTGAGCGCATTGGCTGCCCCGTGCTTATTAAGGCGCGTGCGGGCGGCGGCGGTCGCGGTATTCGTGAGGTCGAGCGCGCGGAAGATGCGGCAAAGGCCTTTATTGAAGCACGCGCCGAGGGCGAGGCCGTTTTTGGCGACGGCGAGTGCTACATGGAGAAGTTCGTCGCGCCGGCGCATCACGTTGAGGTACAGATTATGGCCGATAAGCAGGGCCATGTGTTTTCGCTCGGCGAGCGCGAGTGCTCGGTGCAGCGGCGCAACCAAAAGCTAATCGAGGAGAGCCCCGCGCCGTGCCTCGACGGACACGACGACATTCGTGCTCGCATGCACAAGGCGGCACGCGACCTGGCTCGTGCCGTCGGCTACGAAGGAGCCGGTACCATCGAGTTCCTGTATTCGGACGACGGCAATTTCTACTTTATGGAAATGAACACGCGCTTGCAGGTGGAGCATCCGGTTACGGAGTTTGTGACCGATACCGACTTGGTCAAGTGGCAGCTGCGCGTGGCAGCCGGCCAGCCTCTGCCCTTTGAGCAGGAGGACATGCCGGTCCGCAACCACGCCATGGAGTGCCGCATCAATGCCGAGACGCCGGACTTTCTGCCGTCATGCGGAACGGTCACCGCGTTGCGTGTGCCGGGTGGTCCGCGCGTGCGCTGGGATTCCGCCATGTTTACCGGTGCTAAAGTTCCGCCGTACTACGACTCCATGCTTGGCAAGCTCATCGTGTGTGCGCCCACGCGTGACGGCGCCATTCGCAAGATGCGCTCGGCCCTGGGCGAGCTCGTGATTGAGGGCGTGAGCGAAAACAGCGAACTGCAGCTCGATGTGCTGGCAAACGATGAGTTCTTGTCGGGCATGTACCACACCGATCTGATGGGGCATCTCTATGCTGATGAATAGAAAAGCGAAGACGGTCAA
>CABRZJ010000113.1:0-4372 GCA_902475425.1 uncultured Collinsella sp. | reverse complement strand
CTTTTTTGAGGGAGGCAGCATGGCATATCGTCTGGACATCAAGCGCATTCTTTCGATGAACTTCTTTCACGACCTGCCCCAGATCATGTTGGGGTGTGCCTTGGCCGCCATCGCGACCGACCTGTTTTTGATTCCCAATGGTCTTGCCGCCGGTGGCGTTACGGGCCTTGCCACCATTATCCAGGCGGTCGGCGCGGCGCGAGGCGTGTCGCTTCCCGTCGGTATCCAGACCATCGTGATGAACGCCTTGCTGCTGCTGGTCGTTATGCGCGAGGGCGGCATGTTCTACGTGGTGCAGACCGCGACGGGCTTTGTGCTGCTGGGCTTCTTTACCGATCTGTTCGCCCCGTTTGTAGCACCTCTGGCGGATGCGGACCTGATGCTTCCCGCCATGTGGGGCGGCATTATTACGGGCATCGGTTACGGCATGGTGTTGCGTGCCGGCGCCAACACCGGCGGCTCGGACACGATTGGCCAAATCATTTCGCGTAACACCTCGCTGCCGGTGGGCTCGACCGTCATGGCAATCGACGTTGCCGTGTGTGCGCTGTCGGCTCCGGTCTTTTCAATCGAAAACGCACTATATGCAGGCCTTTCGATGGTCATTAGCGGCTATGTGATCGATGCCGTGGTCGATGGCGGCAACAAACGCCGTATGGTACTCATCATCTCGGATAAGTTCCCTGATATCGCTGCCGATATCATGTATGGCCTGGGTCGTGGTTGTACCAAGTTTAAGGCGACTGGCATGTATTCGGGTGCCGAGAAGCCGGTGATTATGGTCATCGTGAGCCGTCGAGAGCTCAATACCCTCAAGACGATCGTGCGCGAGCGCGATCCTCACGCCATTGTGACGGTCGCTGACGTTACGGAAGCCTTCGGCGAGGGATTCAAGGACATTAGCGCGTAGGGTCGACTGCGTTCCATCCAAAAGACGTTCACATTGATAAACCGTTTCATCAGCGGTTCTGCCTGCTAAATTGTTCAAATAATGATAAAAACTCTGGTAAAGCCATCAGTTTCCAGCATAATGAATGACGTACGTGCATTGCGGCTGTGTTGGGATTACCTTCGGTGCCGTGCGCATTTTGTCTAATGAGGATGAAAGGAAGGCACAATGAGCGACGAAGAGCTCAAAAAGGTTGCCAACGAGGTAAGGAAGGGCATCGTCACCGGCGTGCACGCTGCCAAGTCCGGCCATCCGGGCGGTTCGCTCGGCGCTGCCGACATCATGACCTATCTGTACTTTGAGGAAATGAACGTCGACCCGGCCGATCCCCGCAAGGCCGATCGCGACCGTTTTGTGCTCTCCAAGGGCCATTGCGCTCCGGGCCTGTACGCCGTGCTCGCCGAGCGTGGGTTCTTCCCCAAGGAGGATCTCGAGACGCTGCGCCATATCGGCAGCCACCTGCAGGGTCATCCCAACATGAACGACACCCCGGGCGTCGACATGTCCACCGGCTCGCTCGGCCAGGGTATCTCCGCCGCCGTGGGTATGGCCGTTGCCGCCAAGCACTGGGGCGATACTTACCGCACGTACGCCCTGCTGGGCGATGGCGAGAGCGAGGAGGGCCAGGTCTGGGAGGCCGCCATGTTTGCCGGCAACCAGCAGCTCGATAACCTCTGCGTGATCGTCGACCACAACGGCCTGCAGATCGACGGCCCCGTCGAGGAGGTCAACGACCCCATGCCGCTCGCCGACAAGTTCCGCGCGTTCAAGTTCCACGTGGTGGAGCTCGCCGACGGCAACGACTTCGACCAGATCCGCGCCGCCTTTGCCGAGGCTCGCGCCACCAAGGGGCAGCCGACCGCCATTATCGCCGAGACCCTGAAGGGCAAGGGCGTGTCCTTTATGGAGAACCAGGTTGGTTGGCACGGCAAGGCCCCCAACGATGAACAGTTTGAGCAGGCCATGGCAGAGCTCACGGCCGCCGGAGAGGAGCTCTAGGATGGCAGACGTCAAAAAAATCGCCACGCGCGTAAGCTACGGCGAGGCCCTCGTCGAGCTCGCCAACGAGCACGATGACTTTGTGGTCCTCGACGCCGACCTGGCCGCCGCCACGCAGACCGGCAAGTTCAAGGCCGCCTGCCCCGACCGCTTCTTCGACGTGGGTATCGCCGAGAGCAACCTGATGGGCGTCGCCGCCGGTATCGCGACCACCGGCCGCGTTGCCTTCGCGAGCACCTTTGCCATGTTCGCAGCCGGCCGCGCTTTTGAGCAGGTCCGTAACTCCATCGGCTACCCGCACCTCAACGTTAAGATTGGTGCCACGCACGCCGGTATCTCGGTGGGCGAGGATGGTGCCACGCACCAGTGCTGCGAGGATATCGCCCTCATGCGCGTCATCCCCGGCATGACTGTGATCGTTCCTGCCGACGACGTCGAGGCCCGCGCCGTGACGCGCGCCGCCTACGAGTGCGACGGTCCGGTGTACATGCGCTTCGCTCGTTTGGCCTCGCCGGTTATCAACGACCCCGAGACCTACAACTTCGAGTTGGGTAAGGGCATTGTCATGCGCGAGGGCGCCGACGTCACCATCATCGCCTGCGGCCTGATGGTCGGCGAGGCTCTCGAGGCCGCCGAGCAGCTCGCTGCCGAGGGCATCGATGCCGAGGTCATCAACATGCACACCATCAAGCCCATCGATGCCGACCTGATCGTCAAGAGCGCCACCAAGACCGGCCACGTCGTGACCGTCGAGGAGCATTCTGTAATCGGTGGCCTGGGCAGCGCCGTTGCCGACGTCCTGTGCGAGCAGTGCCCGACGCCCCTCAAGAAGATCGGCGTCAACGACACCTTTGGCGAGTCCGGCCCGGGTGCCGAGCTCTTGCACAAGTATGGCCTGGACGCCGCCAACATCGTGGCGACCACCAAGGAGTTCTTGGCATAAGGCAAGGCGGATCTCAAGGACTGCTTCGCCAGAACTATGGAAACCCGGCAGGGGCGCTCTCTTGGAGAGCGCCCCTGTTTCAGTTGCGGTGAAATAGGGACTGATTAGACCTTTTAACTGGTAAAACGGGGGTGCGGACAGAAAGTTGGACCGCGGGGCGGTCCGGACTGGAGGTTCGCATGTACAGCAGGGAGAAGGTCGAGCTCTTCCTCCTGGCGACGGAGGACGGCATGGGGCCGACCGCCGCCGCGAAGTTCGCGGGGGTCTCGGTGGGCGCGGCCAAGAAGTGGGCGACGGGGCACCTCCCGCACAGCTACACCGGGGCGCGCTGTAGAATCGGGGCGAGGAAACCGCCACGGAAGGAGGCCAGCTTGGGCCCCGACAAGTCGATCTACGCCCCGCCGGCGACCGGCCCGCTCGCCGGGCTCAACGAGGACCAGATAGAGAACCTGCTGCTCAGGGCGGTGTTGGCCGACCTAAAAGCGGAAGGGTGGGACCCGGCTTCGATCTCGAACAGGAGCAAGTGCGAGCTCGGCGAGAGATTGAGGCGGGCGACCGCCCTGCCCCTCCGCTCGATCACAGGTTTCTTGAGGATATCGAAGAGCTCCTATGAGTACTGGAGGCCCCGCGTCGCCGCGCCGCGCGACCGCGACGCCGACATACGCGACCGCGTGGTGCGCATCTTCCGCGAGGGCTCGGGGTGCTGGGGGTACCGCACCGTCTGGGCGCGCCTGCGCCGCGAGGGCGTCCGGGCCAGCGAGAAGCGCGTGGCCCGCGTGATGCGCGAGGAGGGCCTCGAGGTCGTCTACAACAAGAGGCGCGCCCGGGGCTACAGCTCCTACGCCGGCGAGGTCTCCAAGGCGCCGGAGAACCTCGTGAACAGGAGGTTCCGCGCCGACGAGCCCAACCGGCTGTGGCTCACCGACATCACCGAGTTCAGGCTCCCGGGCGGCGAGAAGGTCTACCTGAGCCCGATCGTCGACTGCTTCGACGGGATGCCCGTCGCCTGGTCGATCGGGCTGCACCCCGACAAGCGCCTCGCGAACTCGAGCCTGCTCAAGGCCTGCGCGGCGAGGCCGGCGGGGGTGCGCACGACGATCCACTCGGACCGGGGCGGCCACTACCGCTGGCCGGAGTGGATCGGGATCTGCGAGGAGAACGGCCTGGTCAGGAGCATGTCCGCGAAGGGCTGCAGCCCGGACAACTCGGCCTGCGAGGGCTTCTTCGGGCGCCTCAAGAACGAGTTCTTCCACTACAGGGACTGGGAGGGCGTGACGGCCGAGGAGTTCATGGGAAGGCTCGAGGCCTACCTCGTGTACTATCGTGAGGAGCGGATCAAGAAGTCCCTCGGGTGGCTGAGCCCGATGGAGTACCGCAGGAAGCTTGGATACGCCTAGGCGCGGTCCAAGAAATCGTCCGCACCCCCTTTAGCCCGCAAATGGCTGAATCCAGAAACTATTCCACCGCAACTTACGAATGAT
>CABRZJ010000112.1:0-4392 GCA_902475425.1 uncultured Collinsella sp. | reverse complement strand
CGTTGAGAATCTCGACGCCGGACTCGGTCACCAGGGCCAGGTCCTCGATGCGGACGCCGGTGCGCCCGGGGAGGTAGATGCCCGGCTCGATTGAGAACGTCATGCCTGGCTCTACGACCTGCTCGTTGACCAGCGAGACGTCGCCCGGCTCGTGGTCCTGCAGGCCAATCGAGTGACCCAGGCGATGCGTAAAGTATTTGCCGTAGTCCGCGTCCTCAATCACGTCGCGCGCGGCACGGTCCAGGTCGCACATGCGCACGCCCGGTGCGATGAGAGCCTCGGCGGCCTCGTTGGCGCGGCGCACGATATCGTAGATGCGTGCCGTCTCCTCGTCCGGCTCGCCCCAAAAGAACGTGCGCGTCATGTCCGAGCAATAGTTGCAGCGGCGTCCGCCAATGTCGAACAGCACCACGTCGCCGCGCTTGAGCACGGTGTCGTCGGGTTCGTGATGCGGGTCGCCGGCGTTGGCGCCAAAGCTCACGATGGGCGGAAAGCTAAAGCCCTCGCAGCCGTGCTTGCGGTACAGGCCGAGCATCTGGTCGGCAATCTCGCGTTCCGTCACACCCTCGTGGACAAGCTTAATAGCATCGGCCATTACAGCGTCGTTAGCGGTCGAGGACACGCGCATGAGCTCCTGCTCGGTGGCATCCTTGTGGGTGCGCGCGGCGGTGACGGCAAAGTCACCCAGGAAAAACTCGCTGGCGGCGTGGCGCTCCATGAGCGGCATCAAAAAGCCGGAGCGCATGACAGTGTCGATGCCAAGCGGCTTGGTCGGATCGATTTCGCGAGCGATAGCGTCGGTCACGACGTCGGTGTCGGTGTGATAGGCGACGCGGGCATTGTCGTACTCGGCCAGCTGATGCAGGGCGTTGACCAAGATCACGGGCTCGCAATCGCGCGCGAGCAGCACGCCGCAAAAACGCTCGAACATATCGGCATAAAAGCCGGTCAGATAGTAGATCGACCACGGGTCGTTTACGAGCAGCTGCGCGCCGGGGTGCTGAGCCTCGAGCGCATCGAGCACGCGCGCCACACGCTGGTCATCGACATGTGCCATGAAACATCCTTTCGCTAGGGTGCCACCATGGTATCCCAAGCCCGGCACATAGGGACGTTCCTTTTATGCCGGCACCTTGGGACACTCCTTTGCATATCCCATGCGGCCCTCATAAGTTGCGGTGAAATACGGACTGTTTAGCGGCCTGAAGCCATAAAACAGTCCGTATTTCACCGCAACTGCGGAGGAGGACCGGGCGGATGGTGGAGTAGCTAAAAGAGCCCCGTCCCTAATTAGTTACTTAGGCTGGGTCGATGTCCATGCTGGCGATGAGGTCGATGTTGGTGTTGAGGAGGTTCTCCAGCACGACTTCGCCCATGCGGATGGGGGCGTTGACGACTAGACCTCGGATGAGGTCCATGGCTTGGGCGTGGAGTGCCAGCGGGATGGCTTCGGCCGTGCGCACGGGCAGCAGCGCCTCATCGCCGCCGGATACGGCCACGGTGGTGGTGAGCACGCGCATGGGGCAGGTGAGCTCCTGATGTGCGAACTTATCGCCGCGCGGGCAGTTGTTGCCGGTCACGGAGCGCACTTCCACCACGGCGCCATTGGCGTCGCGCTCCACCTCTACGGTCAGAAGGCATTCGGATGGGCAGGTCGTGCAGTTGAACTGCAGCGCTTCGATCACGGTGTCGCTCATGAGCTATGCCTCCTCGACGGGGTCAACGGATAGGACAATCTCGCTGGCACCCAGGTCGAGCGCTTGTTTGATGACCTTTGCCGGTAGTGGAAAGCTTTCCATGACACTTGGTTTAAACGGGCGGACCTTGCCGGCGAACAGTTCCTCGTCGTCGGCCAAGATCCTCACGCAGGCGGCATCGACTGGCCGGCGCACGCGGAAGTTCAGTTTGGTGAGCGCTACGGCCGTAATGCGTCCCGGCAGCGCGTATCCCGCAATGCCGGCAGGGGAGACCGTGAGCTCGCAGCCCGTGTCCTCGACCGCGTTCGTTTCGGCTCCGCCACCCAGCGCGTACGCCGCCGCAGCTGCGCCAGCCCTCTCGGACTCGGTTGTCACGTTGTCGGCCAGGTCGTGCACGTGCAGCACGTTGCCGCAGGCAAAGATGCCCGGCACGCCCGTCTGCAGACTCTGGTCCACCACGGCGCCGCGCGTGCGCGGGTCAAGCTCCACGCCCGCAGCAACCGAAAGCTCATTCTCGGGAATCAAGCCCACCGAAAGTAGCAGTGTGTCACACGGAACAACGCGCTCGGTCCCCGGAATGGGCGCCAAGCGCTCGTCGACCTGGCTTACTTCGACGGCCTCCACGCGGTCGTGCCCGATCACGCGCGTCACCGTGGTGGACAGGTGCAACGGAATGCCAAAGTCGTCCAGGCAGTTCTTGACGTTGCGGCGCAGGCCGTTGGCGTACGGCATGAGTTCGTACACGCCCTCGACCGAAATCCCCTCGAGCGTGCAGCGACGTGCCATGATCAGCCCGATATCGCCCGAACCCAAAATGACGGCGCGCGAGCCGGGTTTGAGGTTCTCGATATTGATGTATCGCTGCGCCAGGCCTGCCGTAAACACACCGGCGGGACGGCTGCCGGGGATCTTGATCTCGCTGCGGGTGCGCTCGCGGCACCCCATGGCAAGGACGACCGCCCGTCCGGTGAGCTGCAGCATGCCGGCGGGGCTCATGAGCGTGACGGTATGGACCGCGGTGTCTTCCGCAGGCTCGCCTGAATCAATCCCAATCACCATGCTGTTCAGGAACAGCGCAATGTCGGTTGCGTGCACCTGGTCGATAAAGCGCTGCGCGTACTCGGGACCGGTGAGCTCCTGTTTAAAGTGCGACAGGCCAAAGCCGGGGTGGATGCACTGGCGAAGGATTCCGCCCAGGTGCTGCTCACGTTCAACGATGGCCACGCGCGCGCCGGCCTTTTGCGCGGCAAGCGCGGCCGCCATGCCAGCGGGGCCGCCTCCGATGACGACCACGTCGAAGGCTTGCGTTGCCACGGCGCTCGCCCCCGCGCGTTCGTCGCGCATATCAAACGTCGCCATCCTAGCGCACCCCCTTTAGCGGTCCTTCGACTAGCCAAGAACCGGCATCCTCCAGCAGTACCTCGCTGGGTTCGCATCCCAGCTCGCGGGCAAGAATCGCCACCACACGGCTCTGGCAAAAGCCGCCTTGGCACCGACCCATGCCGGCACGACAGCGGCGCTTGACGCCCTCGACCGAAACCGCGCCCGGCTGGCGTCGGATCGCGGCCGCAATCTCGGCCTCGGGCACCGTTTCGCAGCGGCAGACAATCTGGCCCCACGCGGGATCAGACTCGATCAGCTCCTCCTTGCGCGCCAGTGGTGCGCGGTCAAAGTCGTCCGGCGCGCGGCGAATCGGGTTCCAGTCCGCCCGCTCGTGCAGCTCCACGCCCGCCTCACGCATCACAAGTTCCATGCGCTCGGCAATGGCCGGCGCGCTTGCCACGCCCGGCGACTGAATGCCCGCCGCCTGGAAAAGCCCCGGCACCACGGCCGACTGCCCAATAAAGAAGTCGTTCGTACCCTGAATGACCGGACGCCCGCCGGCAAATGCGCGCACCACGCGGCGCGTATCCAGATCGGGCACCAGCTTGCGCGCGCCGTTCAGGAGCGCGTTGACATCGGTCGCGTAGGTCTGCGTGTCGCCCGGCTCGCGAATGGCGGCAGTTGCGGTGATCACGGTGTTGCCGTGCACGGTGCCCGTCACGATAACGCCCTTCGACACTGGCGTCGGCACGGGGTAGAGCGGCATGAGCGTGCGCGGCTCCTTGTCCAGCACCACAATATTGCCCTGGCGCCAGACCATCTGGAACTCCTCGGCGCCCGCCATATGCGAGATGTCGGCGGCGCCGTTGCCCGCGGCATTGATCAGATAGCGACAGCGCACGTTGCCAGCGGGGCTCACCAGCGTAAAGCGCACGTTGTCGCCCGAGCCCGCGACTTCAATTGCCTCCACCGGTGCGGAGCGCATAAACGTCACCCCGTTAGCCACGGCGTTCTCCAGTGCGGCGATGGCAACCTCAAACGGGTCGACAAACCCAGTCGATGGGCACCACAGCGCGCACGTTGCATCGGCACTGGCGCGCGGTTCCAGCTCGTGGATGCGGTCGGGTCCGACGATCGACAGCTCGGGCACACCGTTGACATGGCCGTTGCACCGTAGCTGCTCCAGATGCGCGCGGTCCTCGTCGTTAAAGCCCAGCACCATCGACCCGGTGCGGCAGAACAGAAAGCCCAGCTCCTGCGCCCATGCACCGTACAACTCGCAGCCACGGGCGTTGACCTGCGCCTTTACCGTACCCGGCGCCGGATCGTAACCGGCATGCACCAGACCGCCGTTGGCCTTCGAAGCCGCCAG
>CABRZJ010000111.1:0-4498 GCA_902475425.1 uncultured Collinsella sp. | reverse complement strand
CAGATCATCGCCCGCATCAACGGCTTCACCTACGTGAAGACCCAGTTCGACTACTTCACGGGCGAGCTCAAGGTCGTCGAGACCATCCCCTACTCCGATGGTCCCCGCGCCGCCGTCAACTGCTACGGCGCCGACGACGTCCGCGAGGGCGTTGCCATCATGTGGCACGAGAACGTCGACATCTCGATCACCGGTAACTCCACCAACCCCACGCGCTTCCAGCACCCCGTCGCTGGCACCTACAAGAAGGAGCGCCTCGAGGCTGGCAAGAAGTACTTCTCCGTCGCTTCTGGTGGCGGCACTGGTCGTACCCTGCACCCGGACAACATGGGCGCCGGCCCTGCCTCTTACGGCATGACCGACACCATGGGCCGTATGCACTCCGACGCCCAGTTCGCCGGTTCTTCCTCCGTGCCTGCGCACGTTGACATGATGGGTCTCATCGGCATGGGCAACAACCCCATGGTCGGTGCCACCGTCGCCTGCGCTGTCGCCGTCGAGGAGGCCCTCAAGGCCTAATCGCGCCCGCGCGATGCTCATATAGTTGAGCTTTGGAGCCGCTACCCACCCAGGTAGCGGCTCTTTTTGTTTGCGCTGTCGCAGGGTAGCTAATGCCGATATATCAGTTGGGGCGAAATACAAGATGTGATGAGATGGAGCGTCAGAGCGTCCATGACGCCCACATGCCATATTTGCCCTTTACCGATTTGCCGAGTCTTTGCGGCCCCATTGCCGATCACCCGTGCGACAATGCGCCGGACGAGAAAGGAATCCGATGGAATCGACTGATGTACTGGTAATTGGATCTGGCATTGCGGGCCTTTGCGCCGCCATCGAAGCGGCACGCACGGGTGCAACCGTCACTGTGGCAAGCGCCGGCAAGACTATGAGTGGATCGAGCTTCTTCCCCGGAACCTGGGGCCTAGGGCTTATCGGACCCGTTAACGAAGACGACGAGCAGGACCTCATCGACACCATCCTGGCCGTCGGCGGCGGCGTTGCCGACCCCGAACTCGTCCAAGCGTTCGTCCACGGCATTCCCCAAGCGATTGACTGGCTCGAGCAAGACCTGGGCGTTGAGCTCCAGCGTCCGCAAAGCGCCAAGAGTGCTCAACAAAAGCAATTTATCCCCTGCTTTGACCACAAGACGCGCATGTGGCGCGGCCTCACCCGCAAGCCCCTTGAGGACGCTCTGACGACCTGGATCGAGTCGCTCGGCATTCGCCTGCTCCCCCGCCATGAGCTTATCGACCTTGTTGAGGACACGAACGGCAGAATAACCGGAACCGTACTCTACGACCTTACCGAAAATCGAATCGTGCCCTTTGCTGCCGAGGCCACGGTCATCGCAGCCGGTGGCACAGGCGGCCTGTTCGAGCGCAGCCTTACGTCGGCTGATGTGCTCAGTTCCTCGCAGGCCATCGCGCTGGCGCACGGCGCAACACTTACTAATATAGAGTTCATGCAGATGATGCCCGGCTTCATCGAGCCCAGGCGTAACTTGGTCTTCAATGAGAAAACCTGGCGCTACGTGCACGTAGACCAGCCGGTAGATATTGCCGACGACAAGCTGGACGACCTGCTCGAGCAGCGCTCTGGATATGGTCCCTTCACGTCACGCTTGGCCTCCCGCGCTATCGATCTCGTCATCGATCAGGCAGGTGTCGAAGGCCTGGCACTCCACTACGACTTCCCCCGCGAGGATGTCCCAGAGTTTGTGCAGACCTTTGCCACCTGGCTGCAAGACGAGCACGGCATCGCGCCGACCGACGAGATGCGCGTTGCGATGTATGCCCACGCCGCTAACGGCGGCATCAAGATCGATAAGACCGCGCACACGGGCGTTGAGGGCCTCTACGCTTGCGGCGAGGCGACAGGCGGCATGCACGGCGCCGACCGCATTGGTGGCTTGTCAAGCGCCAACGGCATCGTATTCGGACGTATCGCGGGCGCATCGGCAGCCCTTGCAGCGCAGAAAGAGCCTGAGGCGGCCCTGAAGGCGGATATCACCCTCCCCCAGTACGGCATTGCCGCAACAGATGCCGAACGCCTGACACACAGCCTTAGGCACACGATGAGCACCTTTTGCATGATCAACAGGACCGAAACAGGCCTATCCGAGGCCCTGCAACAGCTTGAAAGCCTGCAAGACGAAGCCACGGCTCTAAATAAGCCACATGCCAACGACAGCGAAATCGCTGCCCTCGCCCGCCTGCAATCGCAGATTCAACTAGCACAGGAAATGGTCAAAGCCATGCGCAAGCGGACCGAAAGCCTGGGTTCGCACTATCGAGCGGACTAAGCCGAGCACCCCTCCAGAGCAGAACACAACTTCTCGATATTAATGGGTCCCGTGAACTCAAAGCGACACAGGGCCCATTCGTGTCCGCGCGGGCAAATATACTCATTCTGAATACGGAGTCGACATAGTCCACGTAGACAAACGAACAGAAAGGAAGAGATATGGACAGCAGGGATATCGAGAAATGGCGTGTCGAACTTGACAGCTACGCCCATGTAGAAGACGGCGTTGAGTATTGGCTCGCACGCGATTTAATGGAACCCCTCGGATACACCCAATGGCGTAATTTTGAGACTGCAGTTAAGAGATCCATGGCATCGTGTGACACCAATAAAATGCCTGTTGCCGCCCATTTTGCTGAGGCCAGCAAAATGGTAGATGCCGGCATCGCCAAACGAGCCGTAAAAGACTACAAGCTGACGCGCTACGCATGCTATTTAATCGCCCAAAACGGAGACCCAAACAAGCCCGAAATCGCACTCGCACAGGCGTACTTCGCCGTGCAGACACGCCGTCAGGAGCTCATAGAGCAGCGCTTCGCAGAGATTCAGCGCTTGCAGGCGTGCCACTCGCTATCCGATTCAGAGAAACAGCTCTCGGGCATTGCGTTCAAACGAGGCGTGGACTCCAAAGGATTCGCGATCATCAAGTCGAAGGGCGATGAGGCGTTATTCGGCGGCAGAAGCACGGCGGACATGAAGCGGCAGCTTGGTGTGTCCAAGAGTGCTGCATTGGCGGACAAGCTAGCCGATGTTCTCATCAAAGCAAAGGACCTCACGAACTCGATGACGGCCTTCAACGCCGAGGAACACGACTTGTACGGTCTGGACCAGATCAAACAAGAACACGTCGAGAACAACACGAGCGTGCGTGGCAGCCTCATCGACCGCGGAATTGTTCCCGAGAACCTACCGCCTGCCGAGGATACAAAAAAGCTCGAGCGTCGCGTGAAGGCAGACGAGAAGAAACTCAAGGAGGGTACTGACGGTTTCACCGATCCCCAGGGTAGACTCAATCTGTGAAAGCGGCCGCGCCCTTTCGGGTTCGACCCCATGCGAGGTTAACAAAAAAAGCGACCAGCCTAAGCCAGTCGCTTTAACGATCTTTGGGTGGGCCGTCAGGGGGTCAGCCTGCTGCGCAGGCGGCCGCTGCGGCGCCAAGGCGCCTTGCGCGCTGCGCTGGTAAATGCTTACGCATTTCCTCAGCTCCGCGCCCTTTCGGGTTCGACCCCATGAAAGGTCAACAAAAAAAGACGGCCAACCGAAGTTGACCGTCTTAACTTGCTTTGGTGGGCCGTCAGGGGGTCGAACCCTGGACCTTGGGATTAAGAGTCCCCTGCTCTACCAACTGAGCTAACGACCCAAAGCTAAAGTCCGTTGTGGCGGACTTTAGAGGAGATATCGTGTGGTGGGCCGTCAGGGGGTCGAACCCTGGACCTTGGGATTAAGAGTCCCCTGCTCTACCAACTGAGCTAACGACCCAAAGCTAAAGTCCGTTGTGGCGGACTTTAGAGGAGATATCGTGTGGTGGGCCGTCAGGGGGTCGAACCCTGGACCTTGGGATTAAGAGTCCCCTGCTCTACCAACTGAGCTAACGACCCGATATCAACACGAAGCAAGAACTGGGGTGGGTAAAGGGACTCGAACCCTCGACCTACGGGACCACAACCCGTCGCTCTAGCCAACTGAGCTACACCCACCGTGTCCTGTGCGCTTCGCGCTCGACTATTATTGCAAGGAACGCCACGCGATGCAAGCCCCAATTTTCAAGAATTTTGAAAAGAGTTTTTCGAGCGCGTTTCGAGCAATTCCCACCGGTTTCATAGGAGTAAACTTGCCCCACTGCAAATGCTCGAAAGGACAAGCATGAAAGAACTCTCCAATCGCACGGCAACGTTTACCGATTCGGTCATCCGCCGCATGACGCGCATCTCCAGCAAGTACGGTGCCGTCAACCTCTCGCAGGGCTTCCCCGACTTCGATCCTCCGGCGCAGCTGCTCGAGAGCCTCAGCGCCATTGCGACCGACCCCGAGCCGCTCTATCACCAGTACTCCATCACTTGGGGCTCCCAGGCCATGCGCGAGGCGCTCGCGGCCAAGCAGGAGCACTTTATGGGCATGCCGATCAACCCCAACGAGAACATCGTAGTCACCTGCGGCTCCACCGAGGCCATGATGGCCGCCATGATGACGGTTA
>CABRZJ010000110.1:0-4528 GCA_902475425.1 uncultured Collinsella sp. | reverse complement strand
GGGGGCTCGGTGCGCGGCTCGCGCGGCGACCTGTACAAGACGCACATGGCGCTCGACATGGACGAGCACGAGGTGATCGACTACGACTGCGATTGCCCCGCTGCCTATCGTTACCCTGGCATGTGCAAGCACGCCATCGCCACAGCGCTGGCGTACCTGGACGCCAGCGGCATTGAGCCTGTTGAGGGGCTGCGCACGCCGGTTCGCGCGTTTACGGCGCAGCCGAAACAGCCCGCGCGCACCGCGCCCAAAGCGCCGGCCGTCAACCCCAACTTTCCCTTCCCGGCGCCCGTCCCCACGAGCCCGAGCCTTGTGGCGGCGCTTTCCGATCTTTCGGACGCGCGCATGGATGAGCTGGCGAGCATGCGCCGCAAGCTTGCCGGTGCCGTTGATCCCGACGCCCCCAAAGCGGCGTTGGAGCCCTCGTTGGTGCCGTACTACAATCCGCTGTTCGCTGACCGCTTTAGCTGGGCGCTCGAGTTCCGCATTCGCTGTGGATCGGTCTCCTACGTGGTCAAGGACATCGACGGCATGGCCGATGCCTACGTGCGCGGCGGCACGTTCTCCTATGGCAAGAAGCTCACGTTTGTCCATTCACCTGAGGCCTTTGACGAAACATCGGCAAAGCTGCTCAACCTTGTTGTGACGACAGTTGCCTATCTCGATGACATCACAAGCTCGCGTTCGGCGTCGTACGACTTTGCCCGCAGCGGTTTTGTTGCCGAGCGTCAGTTGCCGCTGTCCGAGCATAGCATCGTATATGTGCTGGACCTGCTGCGCGGCCAGACCATCTCCTTTGAGCCCGCCTGGTCGCGGGGGATGACGACGCATCGCACCTACGACGTGGCGGTTGAGCTGTCTCCGCAAGGGGAGGAGGAGGCATCCGCTAAGCGCCCACCGCTGCTTGCCGCCAAAATCGCGCCGGCGGCTGGTGGTAGCTATGACCTGCGCCTGCCCGCCGATATGTACTGCTTTGCGTCGGGCGATGCCGCCTACTTGGTTGACACGCGCCGCGCGCGCCGTACCGACGCTGCATTTGCTCAGCATGCCGCACCTTTTTTGTCGCGCTTGCTGCCGTGCCGCACGCCCGCCCATATTGCCGCCGAGCAGGTGGGTGAGTTCTGCCGTATGGCGCTGCCCATTTTGCGCGACTACACCGACCTCACCGCGCCCGCCGCGCTCGATACCGTGGCACCCGAGCCGAGCTTTGCTATGGCGATCGGTGTCGACGATGGGCTCGTGACCTGCAAAATTACGGTTACCTACGGCGATTGGTCGGCGGATCTCTTTAGCCTGGGCGCTCCGGGCAGCCCCTTCGAAGAGCAGCGCCCCGGTGTGCCGCCCCGCGACGAGGTGGCGGAGTTTCGCGTTATGGATACGGCGGCCCTGTACTTCGATTTCTACGAGCGCGGTCTGGCGTTTGAGGAGCGCGATGACGCCCGCTTGTTCTGCCTGCTGACCGAGGGCCTGTCCGCCCTGTCCGAACTGGGTGAGGTCATGCTCAGCGACCGTCTGCGCCAGATCTCGGTCCGCCCCGCGCCCAAGCTCTCGGTTCGTGCGACCGTTAAGAGCAATCTGCTCGATGTCGAGCTGGGCGCGAGCGGGCTTTCGGCCGCGGACCTTGCCGTCTATCTCGATTCGTACAAGCGCCATCAAACGTTTGCGCGCCTTACGTCCGGCGACATCATTCGCCTGGACGAGGGGGCGCGCGCCGCGTTTGGCCTTGCCGAGGACCTGGGTGTCGATGCCGTCGACCTGCTCGACGGCGTGTCGCTTCCCGCGTCGAGCACCCTGTTCGTCGACAGCATGCTCGCACGCACGCCGGCGCTCGAGGCCGATCGCGACGCTGCGTTCCGCCGTACCGTCGAGCGCCTGGACACGCTCGGCAAGATGGACTTTACGGTGCCGGCATCGCTCAAGGCAACGATGCGCGGCTACCAGGTCGACGGATACCAGTGGCTCGGCTCGCTCGAACACCTGGGCCTTGGCGGCATCTTGGCCGACGACATGGGCCTGGGCAAAACGCTCCAGATGATTGCGCATATTCTGGCGCGCGTGGAGGCGGGGGACACCAAGCCCACGCTCGTGGTATGCCCGGCCTCACTCGTGTACAACTGGACTGCCGAGCTGGAGCGCTTTGCCCCGTCGCTCGATGTGTGCGCCATTGTGGGCGCCAAGGCTCAACGCCGCGTGCAGATCGCCGGCGTGGCCGAGCATAGCGTGGTCGTGACGTCGTATGACCTTATGCGGCGCGATATCGACGAGTACGTCGAGCAGGATTTTGCCCGCGTGGTGCTCGATGAGGCACAGTACATTAAAAATCCGCTCACGCAGGTGGCGCGCGCCGCCAAGCGCCTGCCTGCCGGCGTGCGCTTTGCCCTGACGGGCACGCCCATCGAAAACCGCCTGTCCGAGCTCTGGAGCATCTTCGACTTTTTGATGCCGGGCCTTTTGGGGACGCGCGAGTCGTTTGCCAAGCGCTTTGAGAGCTCCGTCGAGCATGCCGAGGGCGATAGCGCCGCTCGCCTGCAGGCGCTCGTGTCGCCGTTTGTGCTGCGCCGTGTTAAGGAAGACGTGGTGGCCGACCTGCCCGAGAAGATCGAAGACACCGTCATGGCGCAGCTTACCGGCGAGCAGCGCAAGCTCTACCTGGCCAACCAGGACCGCATCGCCCAGCAGGTGCAGCACCGCGAGGCTGGGGAGTTTAAGAAGGACAAACTCAAGGTGCTCGCCGAGCTCACCAAGCTGCGCCAGATCTGCTGCGACCCGCGTCTACACTACGAGGATTACAAGGCGGGGAGCGCCAAGCTCGATACGTGTATGGAGCTCGTGCACGGCGCACTCGACTGCGGGCATCGCATCCTGTTGTTCAGCCAGTTCACGGGTATGCTCGATATCATCGGTAAGCGCTTGGCCAGGGAGGACATCGCCTTCCTTAAGCTCACGGGCGCTTCGTCTAAGGAGAGCCGCGCCAAGATGGTCGCGCAGTTCCAAGCGGGCGAGGTTCCGGTCTTTTTGATTTCGCTCAAGGCGGGCGGCGTGGGCCTTAACCTGACGGCGGCCGACGTGGTCATCCACTACGACCCGTGGTGGAACGTGGCAGCGCAGGACCAGGCGACCGACCGCGCGCACCGTATTGGCCAGCAACATACCGTGACCGTGTACAAGCTCATCGCCAAGGACACGATCGAGGAGCGCATTATGCAGATGCAGGAGTCCAAGCGCGACCTGGTCAACAGCGTGCTCGGCGGCGACGGCATCTCGTCGGCGCTGTTTACCCGCGAAGATGTTCTGGCGCTGCTGGGCGGCGACGGGCGCTAACCCGCTCGGGTGGGGCCGCCAGGGCGGATGGCACACGCTGCCCCATCGTCCCCGCCCGTTATGTGTTCATTTGCAATGCCGTGGATGGTTTGTCTGCCTTTGGGCATAAGAACCATCAAGAACATTGGCACGTCAGCAAAGGAGAACATTATGGCGAAATTCTTTAAGGACCCCGACGGTAAGCTCATTGCCGCCCTTGGCAACGACGTTGCAACCCCTGCCGGTTGCACGGAACTGACCGCAAACACTGAGGACGCGGCGCACGAGAAGCACGTGCCTGTTGTCGAGACCGAGCGCGACGGTCACGTGATTCGCGCACGCGTTGGCTCGGTCGAGCACCCCAGCCTGCCCGAGCACTATATTGAGTGGATCGCCCTTGAGGCCGAGGGCCGCTTAGAGGTCCATTACCTTGAGCCCGGCATGAAGCCCGCGACGTTTTTTGCCGGCGGTTCCAAGACCGGTACCGTCTATGCCTACTGCAACCTGCACGGGCTGTGGTCCGCGACATTCTAGGAGCGCGCCCCCGCTCGGGGTATCATAGCTAGCATATGCACATGCGAGCGCCGACTGCATCATGCGGCCGGCGCTTTTACTACGATTTCGATGGTTTACGACGGAAAGGGCTGAGCCATGAAGCTCGCGCTTGCACAGATCGATATGCGCCTGGGTGATATTGAGGGCACTTGCGGCCGCATCGAGGACCAGGCTCGTCTGGCCCACGAGCGCGGGGCGCGCGTGCTGTGCGTTCCGGCTCCGCTCTTTATGGGCGCCATGCCCGGGGGCCTGGTGGGCGCTGCCGACTTTGAGCACGACATGCTTGCCGGCTTGACTGGTGTCGCCGAGCGCATCCAGGAGCTTGACATGATCTGCATCGTGTCCGCGGCGGTTTCGTTTGAGGGTCAGCCGCTGCTCGACTACATGATGCTCAAGGACGGTCATGTGGTGCCGGCGCGTTCGAGCATTGCCCTGCAGCGTGGCGAGAACAACGACACGCGTTGGGCGCCGCCGGTGTTCGACGTGGACGGCGTGCGCATTGCCGTGATTTTTGACTTGGACCGCGAACTCGAGATGTTGCCGACCGGTGTTGACCTCATTGCGTATTACCAATTCAATGCGTTTGACATGACCGACCGCGAGACTGCCGCCATTGCCGCCGTTCGCAGCGGCGCCTACCGCAAGATCGCATCCAAGCGCAGCGTGTGGTTTG
>CABRZJ010000109.1:0-4555 GCA_902475425.1 uncultured Collinsella sp. | reverse complement strand
GAAGGCCTCGACGCCGTCCTTGACGTTCTGGATGGTGGGGTTGGGCTTGATCTCGGAGTAGAGGCTCCAAGCGATGCCGGCGGCGTCGAGCTCGTCGGTCACCTTAGCGGTAACGCCAAACTTGACCAGATCGGGGTCGGAGCAGACGAAGATCTTCTTGTAGCCGCGACGCTGGAGCTCGCCGGGGATCTCCTTGATGGCGCCGGAACCATGATAAGAGATGGTATTGAGAACGAAACGATTAGCCATTGATAGCCTCCCATCGTGTGCGGGGCATCCATTACGCCCCACGCTATGAGTCCCATCCTAACGCTTTTGAAACAAAAAACGCGTGAGAACGTCAAAAGTGTTAAAGCGTTTCAACAGATGATGAAAAATATTGCGGCAAAGGAACAGCCCCTTTGCCGCAATCGGTTACTTTCGGCAGCCCTCTTTCCAAGCCTCGGCCGCAACCTTCCAGCGTAAGCGCAAGTCGCGCTCGCGGTCGATGAACATGATGGCAAACGCGACAAACAGCAGCAAGCTCGCCACGACGATGGCATGCAGGCCCATGCGTTCAATACACCAGTTGCCCAACACGGCGCCAAACACAAAGGTAAAGATCACGCCAAAGTACAGCAGGCCGTTTTCCAAAAAGCCGCGCCTGTGGGTGATGATGTAATCGTCCACGTTTTGCAGCGCGTTGCGCAAGTTGCCGATGCACATGGTCGTAGCGATGCCGTGACCGTGGATCTTGCGGAAGCTCTCGACCTGCATGCCGCAGGCAAACGAGGTGAGGCAGTTGGCGAGCAGGTTGAAATTGCCGCCCGGGATAAAGCTCACGCCCAGCAAGATGACGGCTTCAAAGAACACCGTTACCTGGCGCCAGTGAATCACGCTGCCAAACCGCTCATGCACCAGGTCGGCAAGCATAATGCCCACGGCAAACGACACCACGGGGAAGAAGTAGCGTCCCGCAAGTGCCCAGTTGCCCTCCGAGATGCTCACGCCCACGAGCAGGATGTTGCCCGTCTGTGCGTTGGCGAAAACATGGTCGCGCCCAATGTACGAATACACGTCCATAAAGCCACCGGCGAGCGCCAAGATGATGCCCAGCTCAATAGACTCCGATATCTGTTTGGCACGCTGCATCGTCGTGCATCCTCCTTGTTGACGACTCTCTCGTGCGTTGGCGGAAACATAGCCGCCGTTCATACTGTAACCCATTGACAACATGGCGTGCGCGCGAGACGGGTTCTCCAACGCGCAGATACACAGTCTGGAAACAAACGATCCCCGCATCGACGCGCCGATCCCCAGCCCATGTACTCCCCCAGTCTTTTTAGCCCCGTCCCAAAAAGACTGGTTACAATTACGTGCAGCATACAAACACCGGGAGGGATCGTGGCAAAAAAGCCTCAGCACGCTCAGAACAACCAGCGCAGTCAGCAGGGCAAACAGGGCCAGCAGCAAAAGCGCGGCGGTAAGGCCCAGAGCGGCCACACCACTCATGCCCCGGCAGCGCCTGTCCGCCCCTGGCGCCCGGGCCGCGATAAGTTCCTCCCTGTCAGCCGCGCCGACATGGATGCGCGCGGTTGGGACCAGTGCGACTTTGTCTACATCTGCGGCGACGCCTACGTGGACCACCCCAGCTTTGGCATGGCCATTATCAGCCGCGTCCTCGACGCGCACGGCTACAAGGTGGGCATCATCTGCCAGCCCGACTGGACCGACCCCGCCAGCATCAGCGTGCTCGGCGAGCCGCGCCTGGGCTTTTTGGTCAGCGCCGGTAACATGGACTCCATGGTCAACCACTATTCGGTGACCAAGCACCGCCGCCACACCGATGCCTACACGCCCGGCGGCGAGGAAGGTCACCGCCCCAATCGTGCCGTCACGGTCTACGGCAACCTCATCCGCCAGACGTTTAAGGACGCTCCCATCATTATCGGCGGCATCGAGGCAAGCCTGCGCCGCCTGGCCCACTACGACTACTGGCAGGACAAGCTCAAGCGCTCGGTACTACTCGACTCGGGCGCCGACATCCTCATCTACGGCATGGGCGAGCACGCGATCGTCGAGATCGCCGACGCGCTCGACGCGGGACTGCCCGTCGACCAGATTACCTATATCAATGGCACCGTTTACCGCACGGGTTCGCTCGACGAGGTCTACGACTACGACCTGCTGCCCAGCTGGGACGACCTTACCGCCGACAAGCTCAACTACGCACGCAGCTTCAATGTGCAGCAGCAGAATATGGACCCCATCACCGGACACCGCCTGGTAGAGCCCTACCCCAACAGCGTCTATGTGGTGCAGAACCCGCCGTCGGCGACGCTCACCACCGACGAGATGGACGAGGTGGCAGAACTCCCCTACGCACGCGATTGGCATCCCGATTACGACGCGGCAGGCGGCGTGCCGGCCTTTGCCGAGATCAAGTTTTCCATGCTCGTTTTGCGCCCTCAACTTCCACCAGGGCCGCGTGCTGCAGATGCGCAGCCACGATTCGATCATGCGCGAGGCCGAGCTGCTCACGCGCGATCCCGAGTTTAAGGGCTACATCAACGACGTGGGCGGACCGACGGCTAACTTTAGCCGCCCTGCCTGCGACAAGCAGCTCAAGCACGGCGTGTGCAAGAACAAGCGCTGCCTGTGGCCGAGCGTGTGCAAGAACATGGTGGTCGACGAGAGCGGCTACACGCAGTTGCTGCGCGACCTGCGCCAGCTGCCGGGCGTCAAGAAGGTCTTCGTCCGCAGCGGCATCCGCTTTGACTACACCATGGCCGATGCCTCGGACGAGTTTTTGCGCGAGCTGCTGGAGCACCATGTCTCGGGCCAGCTCCGCGTGGCACCCGAGCACGTGAGCGACGCGGTGCTGAGTGTGATGGGCAAGCCGAGCCGAGCCGTCTACGACGCGTTCTGCCGTAAATTTGAACGCCTGAACCGCGAATACGGACTCAAGCAGTACGTGGTGCCGTATCTGATCTCGAGCCACCCCGGCTCGACCATGAAGGAAGCCGTGGACCTTGCCGAAGCCGTGCGCGACATGGGCTACATGCCCGAGCAGGTGCAGGACTTCTACCCCACACCGTCCACCATGTCGACGTGCATGTACTACACCGGCGTGGATCCGCGCACCATGGAGCCGATCTATGTGGCGCGCGACCCGCACGAGAAGGCCATGCAACGCGCGCTCATCCAGTATCGCAAACCCGAGAACTACAAGCTCGTGCGCGAGGCACTGGAAAAGGCCGGGCGTCGTGACCTGATCGGCTACACCAAGCATTGTCTGATTCGCCCCGTGCCACCACGCCCGGGCGAGACATCGGCCAGCGGCGGGCATGGCACCGGCAAGAAGGGCGGCAAGGCCCACGGTGGCGCCGCCGGCAAGGGACCCAAGGGCAGCAAGGGCCACAGCGGCATGTCGCGTGCGCAGAACACCGCAGGCCGCAACCGCGCGGCCCAGGGGCGTCAGGGTGCCAACGGAGGCGGTCGCCGCAACTAGGGCAGCGGTGCGTTCGCTGCATCCACCCCACACGCGTGGCGCAGCGAACGCATTACCTCAACGAGGATGACGCCGGCGATAGCGACCGTAATTGCCACATCGAGCGGCGTGTTCACAAACCAGAGCAACGTCATGAGATACGACCCGGCATTAAAGGCAAAGTGCAGCAGGATCGTGTAGCGGAGCTTTCCGGTCGTCACGAGCACCCAACCAAAGATGAGGCCGGCGGCACCCGCGTAGCAACCCTGCACCCAATTCATGTGCATAAAACCGAAGATTGCCGCCTGCAGCACAATCGCCGCGGCAATACCCCACGTACTTGGGGCCGCCCAGGGCACCATGGCGCCGTCCTGCGCGCTCGCACGACGCCGGCGCTTCCAAAGTGGGCGGCACTGCGGATTAAACGCTCGGAGCGAAAACTCAAAAATAATGCCGCGCACCAGCAGCTCTTCACAAAATGGGGCGCCGAGCACCGTAGTCAGGACGGCGAGATAGCTGGTGTCGCCCATGCCTGTTTCCTCGACAAGCTCGCTGTAGTCGGCCGCGGCCTCGGGCAACAGCGACAGCGCGGCGTCGGTCACGTAACCAACGACCACCTGCAGGGCAAGGCCAATCACGATAACGCAGGCGATGCGTTTCCACGCCCCACGCGCTCCCCCGCCGAGCGGGTGCTCGCTTTGCCGGCGTGCCATAAACGAACGCGGCCACAGATAACGCCACCACAGCAGCGCCATCAAAAACGACGCCATCTGCGCGGCAGCCTGAAGCAATTGAATGTCGAGGTCATCGATCGAAAAACCCATGAACACTGACGCGACGCCCAGAGCGGAAAACAAAACCACGCTCAGGGCAATATCGGCAGCGACGACGCCAAAACAGGCAAGCGCCCAAATCATCGCATTGAGCATGCCGACCTCCTCCCGACGACTAGTCATTGGGGACGTTCTTCAACGACTAGCTGTTGAGGACACTCTTTGCCAAAGGCCCCGTTGGGCGAGATGTCAAACGGAAAGGTGCCGCAGCGATTGAACGCGGCGATAAACATGCGGATGGCGTTGGACGGCG
>CABRZJ010000108.1:0-4581 GCA_902475425.1 uncultured Collinsella sp. | reverse complement strand
ATGTCGTGTGCGCAAACAAAAAGCTGCAGATTGGCTTTATCGTTGCGCTCGTGGTGCTGGCGCTGCTGTCGGGCTTTGTAGCTCGTCCGCATTTCGCCGATACCAAAACTTGGGACTCCACCATTGAGGTTATCGATCAAAAGAAGGGCAACGTTTTGGCGCTCACGACCTCGTGCGTTGCCCTATCTGCAGGTATCACGGCGCTGCCGGGCGATACGGGAACGCCGGTCGCCGAGCAGCTCGCGCAGCTTTCGGGCAACCTAGGGATCGTGCTCGCTGTACTCTATCTCGAGAAATATCTGCTGACCATTTTGTGGTCGGTGGGTCTGGGTATCCTGATTCCGTTTGCGCTGGTGCTCTTTGCGGTCTCACTTGGCATTCACGGGCGCTGGAGCACGAGCGCCGTCTTGCGGCGCGTGGCGACGCGCGTGCTGGTGGTTGCCGTGATCGGCATGGCGTTGGTACCCTCGAGTGTATGGGTGTCGCAGAAGGTCGATGAAACGTATCGCGTAAGTATTGAGCAAGCTGAGCAAAAGGCTGCGGACGCTGCGGACGCGGCCGACACCACGGACAAGTCAGCCGAGACCAGCTCAAAATCGAACAAGAAAAAATCCGAGGCCACGGAGTCCAAAAACGTGCTCGAGCAGTTGACCGATGGGGCATCGAGCCTTGTTACGTCGGTGACCAGCGGCGCCAAGCAGATGACCGATGAGATCGTGCATCAGGTGACCGACCTCATCGAAGGCGTCATCGTGATGATCGTGACCTCGTGTGTGATTCCTCTACTGGTGCTCGTGGCGTTCCTATGGCTAGGACACGTGCTGCTGGGGATCGATATCTCCGGTCCCGCGAACTATCTGACGGGTCGTTTCTTGAGCGCTCCGTCCAGACATGCCAAGAAGAGCGGACAGTCTGAGTAGGCGGCAAAGCGATCCTTGGAAGATCAACCGTAAGAAGGGCGGCCGAGACGAGTTCTCGGCCGCCCTTTTGTTTGTTGAACACATGGTCGCTACGTCCGCGCCTGGTCCAAACGGTCAGCAATCATCTGAGAACGGTATTTGTTCAAAAAAGAACAAAGATAAACAAATAGTTGTTGCAGTTACTGTTCGAATGTGTTCAAATAAACATGAACAGTGAAGAACCGCACATTCAGATGCCCGGACCTGAACGCGATTCAACACTTCCAAACAGAAACTACGCACCTGCGTATCTCTCAAGGAGGATGTCATGAGGGTTGTAATCGCTTCCGATGCCGACGGTATGTCGATGAAGGAGTCCATCAAGGAGATGCTCATCGCCGACGGTCACGAGGTCGTCGACTATTCCGAGACCCCTGCCGCGGACTTTGTCGATTCCGCGACCGCCGTTGCCAAGGACCTGCTGGAGCACAAGGATTCCCAGGGCTTCGCATTCGATAAGTACGGCGTCGGCTCCTATATGGCCGCCGTCAAGATCAAGGGCATGGTCGTCGCCAACATTTCCGACGAGCGTTCCGCCTACATGACCCGCGAGCACAACGGCTCGCGCATGGTCACCATGGGCCCGGGCGTTGTGGGCACCGAGGTCGCTAAGAAGATCGCCCGTGAGTTCCTGCGTGCCCAGTACGCCGGCGGCCGTCACCAGATCCGTGTCGACATGCTCAACAAGATGGCCTAACGAGAGCCACCGAGAACTCGAACTTCTACCTCAACTTGTGAATTCAGACGAAAGGACGTTCTGATGAAGAAGACCATCGCAATCGGTTGCGACCATATCGTTACGGACGAGAAGATCTATCTGGCCGACCGCCTGGAGCAGGCTGGCTACAAGGTGCTCGACTGCGGCACCTACAGCCACACCCGTACGCACTATCCCATCTACGGTAAGGCCGTGGGCGAGGCTGTTGCCAGCGGCAAGGCCGACTTTGGCGTGGCCCTGTGCGGCACCGGCATCGGCATCACCAACGCCGTCAACAAGGTCCCCGGCGCTCGCTGCGCCCTGGTCCGCGACATGACCTCTGCCCTGTATGCCCGTCGCGAGCTCAACGCCAACATCGTGGGCTTTGGCGGCAAGATCACCGGCGAGTTCCTGATGGCCGATATCATGCTTGCCTTCCTGGAGGAGCCCTACGAGAAGACCCCCGAGCACGATGCCCTGATCGCCAAGATCGATGCCTGCAATAAGGCCGACGCCGAGGCTCAGGCTGACCCGCACTTCTTTGACGAGTTCCTCGAGAAGTGGGACCGCGGCGAGTATCACGACTAGTGGGGTTACGCGGTTTTACCAAACCGCGTAACGGGTCGACGCTGCGCGCCGCCCAGGCACCCCATCTCGCCGCTCAAACCGTCGCTCGCGTACATGAAGTACGCGTCGCTCCTCTTTCGCGGCGACCTGGGGCACCTGAGCGCCGCTCGCTGACGTTTGAGTGACCTGTGAGATCGCCCCTGTTGTTGCGAAGTGTTCTGGTACGGCGAGCTGCTCCGATAACACGTTTGCTTGCTTGGCTTGAGTGCTTCGCTCTTGGCTGTACTTGGCGATTTGCAGCTTTTCAATTGACGGCTCGCGTTTCTGTGAGGGGGCGCGGGCCGGTTTTCTATCAGCCCTATTGACTTGGCGGGCTGTCGTAAGAAAGGGAAGGCTCCTATGGAGTTTGTTCTTGATAACGGTTCTATCCGCGTAGCACTGAGCACGGCGGGCGGGTCGTTCACTTCTATTGCGGCCAACGGCCGTGAGTACCTGTGGCAGGGTGATCCGGCGGTCTGGTCGGGCCAGGCGCCCATTTGCTTCCCGATCTGCGGTGGCCTTCGTGACGGTCACGCAATGACCATGGGTGGCCGCGAGGTAAAGCTCGCCCGCCACGGCTTTGCGCGCAAACAGGAGTGGAAGCTCGAGGAACAGAGCGACAACATGGTTGCGCTGAGCTTAAGCTCTGCCGACCATGCCGAGTTGCTCGAGCAATACCCGTATCCGTTTAAGATTGTTGCTCGTTACACGATCGATTCGGAAAAGGTGAACGTGTCCTACGAAGTGACCAATGAGGGCACCGAGGACATGCCATTCTTTGTGGGCGGTCACCCCGGCTTTAAGTGCCCGCTCGACGAGGGTGAGTCCTATGACGACTATGAGCTCCGTTTTGAGCAGCGTGAGGCCACCGAGCTCTGTACTGCCGTTCCCTCGACGGGCCTGATTGATGTTGAGCATCGCAGCAAGAACCCGATGGTCGGCCACGACTTGCCGCTTACCCACGAACTCTTCGACTTCGCGGAGACCATCTTTGACGTGCTTGAGAGCCGCGTGGTTACGCTGACCAAGAAAACTGAGGACAAGGGCGTGCGCCTGACGTTCCCCGATATGCCGTACCTGATTGTGTGGAGCAAGCCCGAGGGCGACTTTGTGGCTGTTGAACCGTGGGGCGGCCTGTCCACCTGCTCCGACGAGGACGATATTCTGGAGCACAAGCGTGGTTGCCTGGTTGCCAAGCCGGGGGAGACCGTTACCCGCGGCTTTGAGATCGAGATCCTTTAACGAGTTATCGTATGTTTGGGGCGGGTCATGCCGCCCCGGAACAGGAGTTCAATATGATTCTGACCGTTACCATGAACCCGTCGATCGATACGCGCTATCAACTCGACAAGCTGATCATCGACGACGTTAACCGCGTGACGCCCGAAAAGACCGCTGGCGGTAAGGGCCTCAACGTGAGCCGTGTGTTGCTGCAGTTGGGCGACGATGTGCTCGCGACCGGCCTGCTCGGCGGCCACATGGGTGCCTATATGGCCGAGCTTATGGATGCCGATGGCGTCAAGAACGACTTTGTGCCCATCGCCGGTGAGACGCGCATTTGCCTGAATATTCTGCACGAGGGTAATCAGACCGAGCTTTTGGAGAGCGGCCCGCAGATCGCCCCGGCCGAGCTCGAGGCCTTTACGGCAAAATTCGCCGAGCTTGCAGCAAAGGCGGACGTTGTGACGCTTTCGGGCTCGCTGCCGCGTGGTGTCGATGCCGGCTACTATGCCGAGCTCGTCAAGATTGCCGAGGAGGCGGGCGCCAAGGTGCTGCTCGACACCTCGGGTGCATCGCTGGAGGCCGCGCTGGAGTCCGACGCTAAGCCTGAGCTCGTAAAGCCCAACCTGACCGAGATTAACGGCCTGCTGGGTACGTCCTTTACGACCGATGATGTCGATGCCCTGCGCGAGGCGCTTGCCGCCGATGACCGTTTTGCCGGTATCCCCTGGGTTGTCGTTTCGATGGGCGCTGCCGGTTCGGTGGGCTTCCATGAGGGCCGCGCGTTCCGCGCCAAGACGCCCGCGATTGCGGCTGTGAACGCGACGGGTTCCGGTGACTCGACCATTGCCGGTTTTGCGCATGCCATTGCTGCTGGTGCCGACGACGTCACGGTGCTCAAGACCGCCAATACCTGCGGCAAGCTCAACGCCATGGATCCCAAGACCGGCCACCTGGTCATGGACCGCTGGGATGAGATCTTCAACAACGTTGAAGTAACGGAGCTTTAGGGTTACGCGGTTTTACCAAACCGCGTAACGGCTCGACGCTGCGCGGGCCGCATTTGGACAATCTGACGTTCAACTTCAAGGGCGCGAC
>CABRZJ010000107.1:0-4589 GCA_902475425.1 uncultured Collinsella sp. | reverse complement strand
CGGCGCGCTTGAGGCCGAAGTCGGCCATGTAGCGGTCGCGCTTGGCGTCGGGCAGCTCCGGGATGCGGGCGCGGGCGGCCTCGATGAACTCGTCGGTGAGGTCGAAGGGCGCGAGGTCCGGGTCCGGGAAGAGGCGGTAGTCGTCGGCGGTCTCCTTGACGCGCATGACGATGGTGCGCTTGCGCGAGGGCTCCCAGTGGCGGGTCTCCTGGTAGATGATGCCGCCCTCCTCGAGCACCTCGGCCTGGCGGCAAATCTCGTAGGCAAGGCCGTCATGCAGGCTCTTAAACGAGTTGAGGTTCTTGAGCTCGGTCTTGGTGCCCAGCTTGGTCTCACCGCGGCGGCGCAGCGATACGTTGCCGTCGCAACGCATGGAACCCTTCTCCATGGAGCAGTCCGAAATGCCCAGCGTCACAAAGATGCGACGGAGCTTCTCCATAAACAGGCGCGCTTCCTCGGGCGTGCGCAAGTCGGGCTCGGTGACGAGCTCGATCAGCGGCGTGCCGCAGCGGTTGTAGTCGACGAGCGACTCGACCGCGGCGGTAATGCGGCCCTCGGCGCCGCCCACGTGGACCATCTTGGCGGCGTCCTCCTCCATGTGGATGCGCAGGATGCGAATGGGCACCGTGTAGGAACCGTCCTCGCGACGCTCGGGCATCTGCAGGTTGGACGCATCGTAGCTGGCCAGGTGGCCGGCGCGCTGGTTACTCTCGCGCATGGTCGACGTCATGGACGTGGACAGGCCCTCGGCGTTGGCCGAAGCGCTCGCCAGGCTCTGAGCCTCTGCCTCGCCAAACGCGCAGTCGGGGCGCTCGGCGGCACCGCGACCAGTCACGTCCAGGTCCAGGTGACCGTACATGGCAAAGGCGACCGGACCCTGTGTGGTCTGGAAGTTCTTGGCCATATCGGGATAGAAGTAGTGCTTGCGGTAGAACATCGAGTGGCGCTGGATCTCGCAGTTGGTGGCAAGACCTGCCTTGACGATACTCTCGATTGCCTTCTTGTTGGGCACCGGTAGGGCGCCGGGCAGGCCCAGGCACACCGGGCACACGTTGGCGTTGGGCTCGTCATCGTGGCTGAGCTTGCAGTTGCAGAACATCTTTGTATCGAGTGCGGTGAGCTCGGTGTGGATCTCCAGGCCGATCACGGCCTCCCAATCCTGCAGGACCTCGGAAAGCTCCTTCATTACAGCTCGCCTCCCTTCCCGGCAAAATCGGGCGCGACGGAAAGCGCGGGCGCACCCGTGGCGGCATCGGCAAAGCCGCGCTCCAGGGCGCGGGCAAACGTGAGCAGCTGACGGTCCTTAAAGGCAGGCCCCACCAGCTGGGCAGAAACGGGCAGCTGAGTATCCTCGCCCAAGCCCAGCGGCACCGAGATGCCACCGTTGCCGCAGATGTTGAGCGAAATGGTGTACAGGTCGGAGAGGTACATCTGCGTGGGGTCGCTGATCTCGCCAAACTTAAAGGCCGCGCGCGGCGAGGCGGGCATGAGGATGGTGTCCACCTTGGCATACGCGGCATCGTAGTCCTGCGTGATGAGCGTACGGGCCTTCTGCGCAGCGTAGTAGTACTTGTCGTACACGCCCGAGCTCAGCAGGTAGGCGCCGAGCATCTGACGGCGCTTGGCCTCGGCGCCAAAGCCGTGGGCGCGCGAGAGCGAGCTCTGGTCGGACAGGTTGGCGCAGCCCTCCTCCTGGTAGCCGTAGCGAATGCCGTCGAAACGTGCCAGGTTGGAGAACGCCTCGGCCGGGCCGATGACGTAGTAGGCGGCGATGGCGGCGTCCAGGTGCGGCAGGTCGACCTCGACCAGCTCGGCGCCTTGGTTCTGCAGCTCCTGAGCGGCGCGCTGAACAGCGGCCTTGACCTCGGGCGTCAGGCCCTCGGCCTCCATAAACGCGGGGATGATGCCCACGCGCTTGCCCTCGATGCTGTCGTTGAGATGCTCGGTAAAGTCGACGGCGCAATCCTGGCTGGTGCAGTCGTACGGATCGTGGCCCGCACCGGTAAGCGCGTTCATGGCCAGCGCGACATCCTCGACCGTGCGGCCAAAGGGGCCCACCTGGTCGAGCGACGAGCCAAAGGCAACCACGCCGTAACGGCTCACGGCGCCATACGTGGGCTTAAAGCCCACCACGCCGCACAGCGACGCCGGCTGGCGAATGGAGCCGCCGGTATCCGAGCCCAGCGAGAGCGCGACCTCGCCCGCGGCAACGGCTGCAGCGGAGCCGCCCGAGGAGCCGCCGGGCACGCGCTCGGTATCCCAGGGGTTGTTGGTGCGGTGAAACGCCGAGCTCTCGGTGGAGCTGCCAAAGGCAAACTCGTCCATGTTGGCCTTGCCCATGGGCAGGCAGCCGGCATCGAGCATGCGCTGGACGCAGGTGGCGGTGTAGACGCTCTGGTAGTTCTCGAGCATACGGGAAGCGCAGGTGGTGCGCGTGCCCACGAGGTTCATGTTGTCCTTGATGGCCAGCGGCACGCCCGCAAGCGGGGGCAGCGGCTTGCCCGCGGCACGGTCGGCATCCACGCGCGCGGCGGCCTCGAGCGCAAGCTCGGGCGCCACCTGCAGGAATGCCTGGACCCCGCCCTCGCGCGCCTCGATGGCGGCAAGAGAAGCCTGGGCCACCTCGGTAGCGGTAAAGTCGCCGGCGGCAACGCCGGCGGCGAGCTGGGCGGCGGTAAGGGAATCGAAGCTCTGCGCCATTACTCGCTCTCCCCCTCTCCCAAAATGGACGGCACGCGGAAGTAGCGGTCGCGCGCGCTGCCGGCGTTTTCGAGCGCGACGTCGAGCGGCAGGTCGCGCTCGGGCTCGCGCAGGTCATCGCCCATCACGTTGGACAAGCTTCCGATGGGATGGAACGTGGGCTCCACGTCGGGTAAGTCATATTGCAAGACGGGCTCGAGCATCTGGACGGCGTCGTTCATATAGGACGTCATCTGGGTGAGCTCGTCATCGGTCAGTGCGATCTTTGCGTACTCGGCGATGCCGCGCACGTCTTTCTCGCTGAGTGCCATAGGCGCTCCCTTCCGCATAACAGATAAACCGCTCTAGTATACAAGGCAACGCCACTTGGAGCAGGTGCTTTACCCAAATGCAGCGAAAACGTAACGAGGGCGGCGAGCTGGCAGGCGGCGGGCTGGCGATTCTGCAGCGAAACCGCACCGTCCATAACGAAAACCATCACAACATTCGACGCTTTTCGTCAAAATCGCGATTTTCATCGAATGTTGTGATGGTTTGGAAGCCCCGACCGCCACAAAGGCGCCTGTCCCCATTGTGGTGGTTCTGGAGAATGTCTTATGCCGAGGCCTTGGCCTTGCGGCGCTTGCGGACCGCGTGGATCACGATGTCCAGCAGCAACAGCACAATGGCTACGACCACGATGAGCACGGCAAACTCGCGCTTGCCCCAGTGGCGGCCGGCCAGCGACTTTTGCGTGTCGACGTCCTTCTTGCTGTACTTGGTGCGCACGCAATGCACCAGCAGGCGATGGTCGTTCACGCCATAGGGCGTGCAGGTGACGAGCGTCACCTTGTCGGCTCCGGGCTCGATGGCCAGCGACTCCATCTCCTCGGGCAACACGACCTCGGAGTCCACCATCTTGTAGGCGAGCGTCTTGTTCATAGTGTGCATCAGCACCAGGTCGCCGGGCTCCAGCGAATGGATGTCGTCGAACATGCTCAGGTTGCGCATGCCCGAGTGCGCGGTGAGCACACAATGCGTCGAGGTACCGCCCACCGGTAGGCTCGTGCCCTCCAGGTGGCCGACGCCCGCCATGAGGACTTCCTCGCTCGTACCGTGGTAAATGGGCATGCTCACGTCGATAGAGGGGATCTCGACCCAGCTCATCATGGGGTCGCGGTCAAAGATGAGCTGCTGGGCGTAGGGCTCGATCTGGTCGGCGGGAAGCTCGGTGGCCTCGCCCGCCAGCTGCTCGTTAAAGGAGCGCGCCTGCAGCAGGATGTGCTCGCGCTCCTCGGCAGATAGCGCGTCCACGGTGCTGGACACCGTGCTGATCTGGTTGAACACGCCCGAGGCCTCGAGCCGGTCCAAGATCCACGGCCAGGTCATAAGGCCCACGCCAATAAGGATGATGACGATGGTGATGAGCCGGTCGGCCCAGCGCGGCAGTCGCTTGCGGCGGCGCTTGGGCTTTGGTTGAGGTTTGGGCTGAGGGCTTGAGCCACCGTTGGCCGCGGCGTTATTGCTCTTCATATGTTTGGCGCCCTGCACCATCGCCAGTCACTCCTCTACAACTCAAGTTGTCTAAACAAATAATAGCCGATTAGCGAGCTTCCACGCCGGACAACGCAGCCTAGCAGCATTGCGCAGTGCGAGTATGGGCCCGCATTTGAGTTTTCAAAATGTCCCGAATCGGCTGAGCGATTCGGGATACAATGTCAATAGAAAACGACGCACCCCGCGTAAGTGTACGAGAGCGCTGGCGGCCTAGTTTTCAGCTTTTGTTAAATGCCCGGGATCCGACCCCCGGGCATTCTTATTTGCGCTTTCGACGCAAATGCCGTCCACCGTCCGCACCGCGCGTGCGCCTACGGACCTTAAACCGAACTTCATACGAGTCAAGAAACGCG
>CABRZJ010000106.1:0-4630 GCA_902475425.1 uncultured Collinsella sp. | reverse complement strand
CCCGGTCAGGTGCTGCGTGTGCGCCCCGGCGAGTCCATCCCTGTCGACGGCGTGGTACTCGAGGGCGCTTCGGCCGTGGACGAAAGCGCACTGACCGGCGAGTCCATCCCCGTGGAGAAGACCGCCGGCGCCACCGTCAACGCCGCCACCGTCAACCGCACCGGCTCGTTTACCTTCCGCGCCACGCGGGTGGGCGCCGACACGTCGCTCGCCAAGATTATCCAGCTCGTCGAGGACGCCAACGCCACCAAGGCGCCCATCGCCCGCATGGCCGACAAGGTCGCCGGCGTGTTCGTGCCCGTGGTGTTTGTAATCTCTGCCGTAACTTTTGTGGCGTGGATGGCGCTGGCCGGAAGCATCAAGGAAGCGCTTACCTCCGCCGTCGCCGTGCTGGTGATCAGCTGCCCGTGCGCGCTGGGCCTGGCCACGCCCGTCGCCATTATGGTCGGCACCGGCAAGGGCGCCGAGATGGGCATTCTGTTTAAGAGCGCCGAGGCGTTGGAGAACCTGCGCAGCGTGGGCACCGTGGTGCTCGACAAGACGGGCACCGTCACCCGCGGCAAGCCTGCCGTGACTGATATCGTGGTAGCCACGCGCGCTGACGGCTCGCCCGCCATGAGCGAAAAGGCGCTGCTCAAGCTGGCCGCCGCGTTGGAGCGCTCAAGCGAGCACCCGCTGGCCGAGGCGATTATGGCCGAGTGCGAGACGCGCGGGATCGTCGCGCGCATGGTCGAGGACTTTGCCGCCGTGCCCGGACGAGGCGTTACGGCGCGCGAAGGGCAAAACGCCATTGCCGCTGGTAACGTGCGCCTGATGAACGAGCTGGGCGTTACCGTGCCCGTGAGTCTTGCCGAGCAATTTGCCGCCGAAGGCAAGACGCCGCTGTTCTTTGCCAAGAACAGCGAGCTTGCCGGCACCATCGCCGCGGCTGACGAGGTCAAGGAGACGAGCTCCGAGGCCATCGCCGCGCTCCGCAAGCTCGGCGTCGACGTGCGCATGCTCACCGGCGACAACCGCGTGACGGCCGAGGCCATCGCCCGCCGCGTGGGGCTGAGCAGCGAACAGGTCATCGCCGACGTCCTCCCCGCCGACAAGGAGCGCCACGTCCGCGAGCTGCAGGATGTGGGCGGCAAGGTCGCCATGGTAGGCGACGGCATCAACGACTCCCCCGCCCTGGCGCGCGCCGACGTAGGCCTTGCTATCGGCACCGGCGCCGACATCGCCAAGGAGGGCGCCGACGTGGTACTCATGCGCAGCGACCTCATGGACGTCGCCCGCGCCATCGAGCTGTCGCGCGCCACAATTCGCAACATCAAGCAGGACCTGTTCTGGGCGCTGTTCTACAACGGCATCGGCATTCCGCTGGCGGCGGGCGTGTTCTTCCCCCTCACCGGTTGGCAACTCTCGCCGATGTTTGGCGCCGCGGCCATGAGCCTGTCGAGTGTCTGCGTCGTAAGCAATGCGCTGCGCTTAAAATCCTTTAAGCCAAAAGTGGCAAAATAAGCTCACCATTAAGTCCATTTAGAACGGGTTTTCCAGGTGCCCGAGATTGACCTGAAAGAGGAGCGACGCGTACTTTGGTACGCGAGCGACGGCTTGAAGGTCAAGGTCGGGCACCTGGGAAAGCCGACACAACAGGGAGGAATACCCATGCGATACATAATCAAGACTTCCGGCCTTATGTGCGGCCACTGCGACGCTACTGTCGAGACGGCACTGCTCAACGTTGCCGGCGTGACCGACGCCGACGCCGATCACGAGACCCAAACCGTCCAGGTGGAGTGCGCCGGCACCGTGACCGCCGAGCAGCTCGCTGCCGCCGTCGAGGCCGCGGGCGAGAAGTTCCACGCCCTTTCGGTGACCGCAGCGTAGCAGGCGCTGCCTACTCCATCCTCAGAAGTTGCGGTGAAATACGGACTGTTGAGCCGCCCTAGGCCTTTAAACGGTCCGTATTTCACCGCAACTGACGGGGGCATCCGGAAGATCGACCAGAAACGAGGACCCGCCATGATGGCAGACCACAAATCGGTGACCCGCATGCTCAAGACGGCACGCGGCCAAATCGACGGCATCTTGCGGATGGTCGATGAGGACCGCTACTGCGTCGATATTTCCACGCAGCTCATGGCAACGCAGGCGCTCATTGCGCGCATCAACGCCGACGTGCTCAAGGCGCATATCGAGGGCTGCGTGACTTCGGCAATCGAATCGGGCGACGAAGACCTCAAAGCTGCCAAGCTCGCCGAGATCGAACGCGTCGTCGACAAGCTCTCCAAGTAATTGGGGCATTGGGGACAGGTATGTTTGCACCACATTGGTGCAGATTAACCTGTCCCCCTTGCTCTAAATCGGGTATAAAGGCGTGCAGCATATCGAACGAAAGGCAATTTGCATGAATGACTTTATGAAGGGTCGCAATGGTGCCGATGAACTCACCATCGTGATGGGTTTTGCCGGCATCGTCATCGCGATGGTCGGATCGATAGCCCGCATCCAGTGGCTCAGCTGGATCGCCATCGCCGTTATCGTGATTGGCGTGCTGCGCGGCCTGTCCAAAAACGTCGACGCACGTCGCAAGGAGAACGAGGCCTTTGTCGCCGCGACCGCGAACGTCCCCGGCCTGGGCAAGTTCGTCGCCAGCTTGGGCGGTAGAACTGCAGCGGCCAGCACCTCGCGCGCGGCCGGCACCAGCAAGGAAGACTTTGAGCGCGCCAAGCGCACGGCCAAGAAGATGTGGAAGGGTCGCAAAACCACGGCATACCTCAAGTGCCCCAACTGCGGCCAGATGCTCTCCGTTCCCAAGGGCAAGGGCAAGATTCGCGTCACCTGCCCCAAGTGCCACGCCAAGATGGAGACGCGCTCCTAGCCGCTACACCATAGGACAAAATAAAAGCCGAGGCCTCGCGCTGAGACCTCGGCTTTTTTGATTATGACAATGGGACCGTCCCTTTGTCACACCTATGCCACGCCATCGCGGGCAAGCTCCTCGGCCAACGCCTCGGCAGGCATGGCCATAATCGCGTCGAGCTCGGCGTCCACCTCGGGAATACGCTTCACCTTGAGCTTGCGCACCAGATCGCCACGGCACATCACGTGCATCGGCTCACGCAGTGCGCGCAGGTCATCGAGCGGGTTCTTGCGCGTCACCAAGATATCGGCGGCCTTGTCGCACTCGATCATGCCAGTCTCGCCGCCCAGCCCCAGCAGCTCGGCATTGACCTGCGTGGCCGTATGCAGTGCGAAGGCGTTGCTCACGCCGACATACTTGGCAAAATAGGCCACCTCACGCCACATGTCGTACTGCGTCACGAACGGGCAGCTCGAGTCCGTGCCCAGGCCCACCTTAACGCCAGCTTCCAGTGCCGCACGGGCGCTCTCGATGATGCCCGAGCACACGATGTCGCCGTTCTTCTTTTGTGTATCGGTCGAATGGGTCTTTTCCGGGTCGAGCAATACAAACGGCAGCGCCGGGCTGATAGTGCAGGTAACGCTGGGCGCACGCCCCTCGAGCTGCGTGCCCGCGGTGCCACGGTACAGCTCCAGAATCTCGGACGTCAACGGAGCGCCGTGCTCAATCGTGTCAACGCCGGCCTCAAGCGCAACCTTCACACCCTCGGTACTCTCGACATGGGCCATGACCGGAAGGCCCATATCGTGCGCCGCCTTGCACGCCGCCGCGGCAACCTCCACCGGCATACGCAGCACGCCCGGCTCGCCCACCTCGGTCGCATCGAACACACCGCCCGTTACGAACAGCTTAATGACGTCGGCACCGCGCGCATACAGGTCGCGCACCTGTTCGGCTGCCTCGGCGGGACTGTTTGCCACCTGGGCGAACAAGCCCGCACCATGGCCGCCCGGCACCGTGACGCCCGTTCCCGGCGCCACCAGGCGAGGACCTTGATACTTGCCGGCGTCGATGGCATTACGAACGGCGATGTCGGCAAACAGTGGGTCGCCCGCGCCGCGCACCGTGGTCACGCCGCTTGCCAGTTGTTGTTGGGCGCTGCCCTTAAGAATATGGCGCACGATGGCGCGCCCCACGGGATTATCGAGCTTCTTCATCAGCGCGCCCGCATCGCCCGCCGAAACCGGCTTGCCCGAACCGCACAGATGCACATGCATATTGATGAGACCGGGCATGAGATACGCACCTGCCAGGTCGATGACCTCGGCACCTGCAGGTGCCTGCGCCACAGCACTCGGCCCCATCCACGTGATGACACCGCGCTCAACAGTCACGGCCATATCGGGTTGCGGCTCCATATGCTCCGAACCATCCAGGACGGTCGCATTGATAAACAACGTGGGACGATCGGCAGCCGCCATATCGAGCTCCTCCCCCTCAGAAAACTTGAACATCTGTCCATTATTATCCAGCGCGGCAGGATTGCTGCGGACATATCGGTTAACGGAGGGAAGAGGGGATGTGGGGGGGGACGGAATACGTTGCAGCCCCACCCCAGCAACATCAGGGGAATGTCTCGATCTGTAACAGTTACGGGCCCAAACAGCCGCCAAACGTTACAGATTGAGACAAAGTCAGGGCAGCAGGGCGACACCAGCCACATCCCCTACTCCCACTCCTGCTCGTAGATGTTGAGCGACTTTACGTACCGCCCCTGGGCGC
>CABRZJ010000105.1:0-4633 GCA_902475425.1 uncultured Collinsella sp. | reverse complement strand
AAAAGGAGGCCTCCGCGGCGATGCGGAGGCCTCCTTTTTGTGCACGGTGTACTTTTGAGTGTGCAAGTGCGGGAGTTGTTACTCCTCGACGATCTCGGTGATCGCGCCAGCGGGGCAAGCGTCCTGGCAAGCGCCACAGGCGACGCAGGAGTCCTCGTCAGCGACGGTGGCGACGTCCTGGAGCTCCAGAACGCCAGCGGGGCAGGAGTCGACGCAAACGCCACAAGCGATGCACTCGTCGGCATCAATTACGGGATGAGCCATGGTAGTTTCCTCTCTGTTGACCGACGCTACAGGCGATGCGCGTCGGTTTGATTCGGGCAAAAACATACCACGGGAGCGACCGTTTGCAATACCCTCTGGCCGGCATCTTCATACCGTTCGCCGAGTATGCCAAGGTTTACTAAAAAACACGCAGGTTGGGCCGCTGAGCTGCGTAAATGTTAGCTAAAGGTGACTTGAAATATTGCGCTATTAAGCGCGCCTGCGGAAAGGGCATCCCGTTATTTGGCCGAAAAACGGGTCGCAGCTTCCGGTTGGACCGCCCGGCGGAAACTGTGTCCCAGAATTCGCGCTCAGACCGAGATACCCTTTCCGCAAGGCAGCCCCAGGCACCTTCGGACCCAAACCTCAGCCATCTCTACATAGATCTCAATAGATCTATCGAGAACTCAAACAAGCCGTCTACCTGCGCTTTTGCGAACCTAAACTCTCAGAGATAAGAAATCTTATATGAATTGACTTAGATTTTGTATATTCCGGCCCATAAGGGGATACACTACATCCTGAAAGACAAGCCGAAGCGCCGCGCGGCAGACCGCCGAGTCGGTGCAAACGCACAAGAGAGAGGGAATTTCTAATGGGTAAGATTCTTGGTATCGACCTTGGTACTACTAACTCCGCAATGGCCGTCCTCGAGGGCGGTTCTCCGACCATTATCGTGAACGCCGAGGGCGACCGCACCACCCCGTCCGTCGTGGGCTTCCGCGCCGACGGCGACCGCGTCGTGGGTAAGGCCGCTAAGAACCAGGCTGTCACCAACCCCAAGAACACCGTGTTCTCCATCAAGCGCTTCATGGGCCGCAAGTACTCCGAGTGCACCTCCGAGATCAAGACCGTGCCGTACGAGGTCAAGGAGGGCCAGGGTGGCCGTGCCGTCGTCGACATCGAGGGCAAGGATTACACCGCCGAGCAGGTGAGCGCCATGACGCTCGCCAAGATGAAGGCCGACGCCGAGAAGTATCTGGGCGAGACTGTCACCGACGCCGTCATCACCGTCCCGGCCTACTTCAACGACGCCCAGCGTCAGGCCACCAAGGACGCCGGTAAGATCGCCGGCCTCAACGTCAAGCGTATCGTCAACGAGCCGACCGCTGCTGCTCTTGCCTATGGCCTGGACAAGCAGGGCACCGACCAGCGCATCCTGGTCTTCGACCTGGGCGGCGGCACCTTCGACGTCTCCATCCTCGACCTCGCCGACGGCGTGTTTGAGGTTCTGTCCACCTCGGGCGACAACCACCTGGGCGGCGACGACTGGGATCAGCGCGTCATCGACTGGATGGCCGATAAGTTCCAGCAGGAGAACGGTGTCGACCTGCGTCAGGACCCCATGGCCCTGCAGCGTCTGAAGGAGGCCGCCGAGAACGCCAAGAAGGAGCTCTCCGCCGCCCAGCAGACCACCATCAACCTGCCGTTCATTACCATGAACCAGTCTGGCCCGCTGCACCTCAACTACACGCTGACCCGCGCCGAGTTCGAGAAGATCACCCGCGACCTGCTCGAGCGCTGCAAGCAGCCTGTCACCAACGCCCTGCGCGATGCTAAGCTCAAGCTCTCCGATCTGACCGAGGTCATCCTCGTCGGCGGCTCCACCCGTATGCCCGCCGTCCAGGATCTGGTCAAGACCATGACCGGCAAGCAGCCCAACATGTCCGTGAACCCCGACGAGGTCGTTGCCGACGGCGCTGCCGTCCAGGGCGGCGTGCTCACCGGCGACGTCGAGGGCATCCTGCTGCTCGACGTTACCCCGCTGTCGCTGGGCGTCGAGACCATGGGCGGCATCATGACCAAGATGATCGACCGCAACACCACGATCCCGACCTCCAAGACCGAGGTTTACTCCACCGCTGCCGACAACCAGACCAGCGTCGAGATCAACGTGCTCCAGGGCGAGCGCGAGCTTGCCCGCGACAACAAGTCGCTCGGTAAGTTCCAGCTGACCGGCATCCCGGCTGCCCGTCGCGGCGTGCCGCAGATCGAGGTCACCTTCGACATCGACGCCAACGGCATCGTCAAGGTCTCCGCTAAGGACAAGGGCACCGGCAAGGAGCAGCAGATCACCATTTCTGGCTCCACCGCTCTGTCCGACGACGAAGTCGATCGTATGGTCAAGGACGCCGAGGCTCATGCCGAGGAGGACAAGAAGCAGAAGGAAGAGGTCGAGGTCCGCAACCAGACCGACAGCCTGTGCTACTCCACCGAGCAGACCCTCAACGAGCTGGGCGACAAGGTTTCCGCCGACGTGAAGTCCAAGGCCGAGGCCGCTATCGCCGACGCCAAGAAGGCGCTCGAGGGCTCTGACGTCGAGGCCATCAAGGCCGCTGGCGAGTCCCTGCAGTCCGTGGCCTACGAGCTGGCTCAGGTTGTCTACGCCGACGCTCAGCAGCAGACCGACGGTGCCGCCGGTGCCCAGCCTGCCGACGATGACGTTGTCGACGCCGACTACGAGGTTGTGGACGACGAGGACAAGTAATCATGTCCGCCCGTAAAGCTCGCACGGAGGCGGCTGCCGCTGGCGCCGCCCCCGTTGACTCTGAGGAGAAGGACGTGAAGATTCCCGTAGAGGCCGTCGACGATACCGAGGCCAACGAGGCCGAGGCCGCCGAGGCTGCCGAGAACCAGGTAGAGGATTCCAACAAGGAGGCGACGATGACCGAGGACGAGATGGTGGAAGCCGCTATCCGCGCCGGTGAGGAAGCCGCCGACAACGACTTTAAGCTCAAGTTCGAGCAGGCCCAAAAGGAGCTTGCCGACGTGCGTAACGAGCTCGATGCTGCGGCAGAGGCCCAGAAGGCCGCCGAGGACAAGGCAAAGGACGCCACCGAGCGTACCGCCCGTCTGCAGGCCGACTGGGAGAACTTCCGTCGCCGCACTGCCAACGAGCGTATCGCCGAGCGCGAGCGCGCGACCGAGAAGCTTGTCACCGCGCTGTTGCCGGTGGTTGACGATATCGAGCGTGCAATCGACCATGCCCGTAGCCAGGAGCTTTCCGAGGACTTTAAGCAGTTCGTCGATGGCGTTGACGCGGTACATGCCAAGCTGCTCGATGTGTTTGCGCACGAGGGCGTTGAGCCCATCGACCCCAAGGGCGAGGCGTTCGATCCGCTCGAGCACCAGGCTGTGGGTCGCGTCGAGGACGCATCGCAGTACGACGAGACCGTCAACGACGTGTACCAGAAGGGCTACCGCATGGCGGACCGCATCCTGCGTTCCGCGATGGTGACGGTGACCTACGGTGGCGAGAAGCGCCCCGCACCGGAGCCCGAAGCGGCGCCCGAGGATGCTTCGGCCGATACGGCCGAGAGCACCGAGGAGTAATTGAGAAGGGCCCCGGGGCAACACCCGGGGCCCTTTCTGGCCTAGTGCCATATGAAAGCATGAGCCGTCGTCTGCATGGGCGGCGGACGTAACAGGAGAGGAGCTACGATGGCTGCAGGCAAAACCTTCTATGACATCCTGGGCGTATCCAAGAGCGCCTCCGACAAAGAGATCAAGAGCGCGTTTCGCAAGCTCGCGCAAAAATATCACCCCGATGCCGGCGGCGACGAGGCCAAGTTTAAGGAGATCAGCGAGGCCTACGAGACGCTTTCGGACGAGAAGAAGCGCAAAGAGTACGACCAGATGCTCATGTTCGGCGGCATGCCGGGCGCGGGCGGCGCGTATGGCGGCGGCTACGGTGCCGGCGCGGGCGCCAGCGGCTGGGGCGATATCTTCGACAGCATCTTCAGCGGCAATGGCGCCTGGGGTAGCGATTGGGGCTCGGGCTTTGCCGGGGCTGCGGGCGCTGCCGGTGCCGGCGCGGGTCGCAGCCGCGCTCGCAAGGGCGGCGACCTATCGCTGACCGTCGATGTGACGGCCGAGGACGCGTTTCGCGGCGTGACGCACAAGGTCACCTATCGCATTCCCTCGACAGGCGAGCAGCAGACCATCACGGTCTCGGTGCCCGCGGGCGCGGTCGATGGCGGCAAGCTACGCTACAAGCGTCGCGGCGAGTATGGCGTTGCGGGTGGCGAGCGCGGCGACCTGGTCGTGACCACGCATGTGGAGGAGCACCCGCTGTTCAAGCGCAAAGGCGCCGACGTGACCATGGAGGTACCGGTCTCGGTCTACGAGGCGGCGCTCGGCTGCACGGTGGATGTGCCCACGCCCGGCGGCGCGACGGTTCGTCTGAAGGTGCCCGCTGGCACCCAGACGGGCAAGAAGTTCCGCTTTAAGGAGATGGGTGCGCCCGACGTTAAGCACCGTGGCCGCACAGGCGCGCTGCTCGTCGAGATCAAGGTGCAGGTCCCCACGAACCTATCCGATGACGAGCGCGATGCCATGACCAAGCTGCGCGAGGCCGACACGCGCGACT
>CABRZJ010000104.1:0-4765 GCA_902475425.1 uncultured Collinsella sp. | reverse complement strand
TGGACGCGTCCAGCGCTTCGCCGACAAGTTCGGTGGCGCCGCTGCCGCCCAGCTCAAGAAGGCTGAGGAGGCCAAGGCTGCCAAGGCCGCCAAGGCTGCTGAGGCCGAGGCCGCTCGCAAGGCCGCCGCTGAGGCTAAGGCTGCCGAGAAGGCTAAGCGTGCCGCTAAGTTTGCCGAGGAGGCTGCCAAGCAGGCCGCCGAGGCTCCCGCAGAGGCTCCCGTCGAGGAGACCGCTGCCGAGGCCGAGACCACCGAGGCTGCTGAGTAAATAGCTCGCCGCGGAATCACTCGCATTCATGGCATAAGGGCCGTGCATCCGTTTGGGTGCGCGGTCCTTTTCTTTTTATTGGTGCAAACCAACCTGCCCCCATTGCACCAAATGGCAGAGAGGCGGCGTTTGCCCAGATAAAACCTGCCAAAATTAACCTGTCCCATTGTGGCAGGTTGGTCGTAGTTATTACGTGGCGGTCGAGGTCGACCGTATAGGCCGCGCCTTGTTTGGCTAAAGTACAATCATCTGTGTTTAACTCGCCCGCAACTGCACGACGTGGGCGATGGCCAAAAAGGAAAACCACATGGGATTCATGTCAAAGCTGCTGTCCTTTGGATCCGATAAGGACCTTAAGCGCTACTACAAGATCGTCGACCAGATCAACGGTCTTGAGCCCCAGTTTGAGAAGATGACCGAGGAGGAGCTCCGCGGCCAGACCGATAAGTTCCGCGAGCGTTACGCCAACGGCGAGTCGCTCGACGACATGCTCCCCGAGGCCTTTGCCACCGTGCGTGAGGCTTCCAAGCGCACCATGGGTATGCGCCACTTTGACGTGCAGCTCATTGGCGCCATGGCACTGCACGAGGGCCACATCGCCGAGATGAAGACCGGCGAAGGTAAGACCCTCGTCTCCACGTTGGCCGGCTATCTCAACGCTATCGCCGGCAAGGGCGTGCATGTCGTTACTGTCAACGATTACCTGGCAAAGCGCGACTCCGAGTGGATGGGCCGCATCTACAAGTACCTGGGCATGACCGTCGGTCTGCTCCAGAACAACATGCCGCTCGAGCTCAAGCGTCCGGCCTACCAGGCCGACGTCACGTACGGCACCAACTCCGAGTTCGGTTTCGATTACCTGCGCGACAACATGGTCACCCGTCCCGAGCAGCGCGTGCAGCGCGGTCACAACTACGCCATCGTCGACGAGGTTGACTCCATCCTGATCGATGAGGCCCGCACCCCGCTGATCATCTCGGGCGCTGGCACCAAGTCCGCCAGTACCTACAAGGACTTCGCGCGTGCCGTGCGTGGCCTTGAGCGCGGCGAGGACGTGTCGCACGACATGCTCACCGCTACCGAGGACGTGGAGCCCACGGGCGACTATGTCATGGACGAGGCCAAGCACACCATTGCCGCCACCGAGCGCGGCCTTAAGAAGATTGAGCGCCGCCTGGGTATCGATGACATCTATGCCGATCTCTCCGGCCAGCTGGTCAACCACCTGCAGCAGGCGCTGAAGGCCCAGTACATGTTTCATCGCGACAAGCAGTACGTGGTCACCAACGGCGAGGTTAAGATCGTCGATGAGTTCACCGGTCGTATCATGGAGGGCCGCCGCTACTCCGAGGGCCTGCATCAGGCCATCGAGGCCAAAGAGGGCGTGCTCGTGCGCGAGGAGAACCAGACACTGGCAACCATCACCCTGCAGAACTACTTCCGCCTGTATGACAAGCTCTCCGGCATGACCGGTACGGCGCTTACCGAGGACGCCGAGTTCCGCGAGATCTACAAGCTGCCCGTCGAGGTCATCCCCTCCAACAAGCCCGTGCAGCGTGTTGACCACGAGGACCTTGTGTACCGCACCATCCAGGCCAAGTACAACGCCGTCGCCGACGACGTTGAGCGTCGCCACGCCAAGGGCCAGCCGGTCCTGGTGGGCACCGTCTCCATCGAGAGCTCCGAGAAGCTGTCCGCCGCCCTCACTAAGCGCGGTATCGCGCACGAGGTCCTTAACGCCAAGCATCACGAGCGCGAGGCCCATATCGTGGCCCAAGCCGGCCGCTATGGCGCCGTGACCATCGCCACCAACATGGCCGGCCGTGGTACCGACATCTTGCTGGGCGGCAACCCCGACGAGCTGGTGCGCGAACGCCTGGAGTACGAGGGCCTGACCATGGAGGACGTGACGCCCGAGCAGCTCGAGCAGTTTAACGCCGAGGCCAAGGAGACCTGCAAGGCCGAGCGCGAGCGCGTGCTTGCCGCCGGCGGCCTGACCGTTATCGGAACCGAGCGCCACGAGTCCCGTCGTATCGACGGCACCGAGCGCCATGAGTCCCGTCGTATCGACAACCAGCTGCGCGGCCGTTCCGGCCGTCAGGGCGATCCGGGCGAGACCCAGTTCTACCTGTCGCTCGAGGACGATCTGATGCGCCTGTTTGGCGGCGACAAGATGGACCGCGTCTCCAAGATGATGGTCACGGCCGATATGGGCGACGATATGCCGATCCAGCACAAGATCATCTCCAAGGCCGTCGAGAGCGCCCAGCACAAGGTCGAGAGCATCAACTTCTCCATGCGTAAGAGCGTCCTTGAGTACGACGACGTCATGAACAAGCAGCGCCAGGTCATCTACGCCGAGCGCAATAAGATTCTGGACGGCAAGGACCTGACCGACCACATCACCGAGGTCATGCACGACACCGTGTACCGCTGCGTGCAGGAGTTCTGCACCAAGGACAGTCACGATGGCGAGCGCGACCTGGAGGGCCTGCGCAAGTGGGTTGTGGAGCTCACCGGCCACATCGATACGCCGAAGTTCCCCGACGAGGATTATGAGGCCCTGGCTGCCGATGTCCTGGCTTACGTAGAGAAGTGCTACAACATGAAGGCCGAACGCTTGGGCGAGGACCTGATGCGCGAGCTCAACACCCAGGTCATGCTGCGCGTTATCGATACCCGCTGGATGAACTACCTGCAGGAGATGGATTACCTCAAGACCGGCATCGGCCTGCGCGGCTTTGGCCAACGCGACCCGCTGGTCGAGTATAAGACCGAGGCCTACGGCGCGTTCCAGATACTCGTCGACACCATGTACGAGGATTACCTGCGCACGGTTCTGCGCATCGAGATCAAGGCTGCCCCGCGTGCCGTGGAGCACAAGGAGGGGCCCGCGCTCGAGGGCGCGCACTTCTCCGGTCCTGCCGAGGTCGATGGTGACAACGGCGACTCGGTGCTGCGCAAGCAGGCGCAGGTGCAGGCCCGCACGGCTGTCCAGGGTGGTCCGGCTGCCGTCAACAACGGTGGCAAGGTGACCACCTATCGCAAGTCCGAGAGCGACGATCCGTACGTTAACGTGGGCCGCAACGACCCGTGCCCCTGCGGTAGCGGCAAGAAGTTTAAGTACTGCCACGGCAGGAATCGTTAATGGCTGAGGCTTTAGAGGTAACGCCCGCCGAGCTGGACGCGTTCGCGGACCGGCTCGGCGAGGTCGAGTCGTATCTCCACCTGGACGAAAAGCGCACGCGCGTGACCGAGCTCGAGGCCAAAAGTGTTGCCCCTGGCTTTTGGGATGACGCCGACGCCGCCCGTGCCACCATGGAGGAGATCGCGCGTACCAAGGAAGATATCGCTGCCGTGGACACCGCGCGCGGCGAGCTTTCCGATGCCCGCGCCGCGCTGGAGCTTGCCGAGGAGATGGGGGATGACCCCGACGCCGTCGCCCTTCGCGAGGAGGCTACAGCCACGGCTGAGCGCCTGGCCCGGGCCATCGATGAGCTTGAGCTTTCGAGCTGGTTTACCGGTGAGTTCGATCACGGCGATGCCATTGTGACCATCAAGCCCGGACAGGGTGGTCTGGAGGCCCAGGACTGGACCTTCATGCTCTTTAAGATGTACATGAAGTACTGCCAGCGTCGCGGCTGGAAGGTCACCATCAACGACTGTCCCGCAGCCGAGGTCATCGGCATCGACCGCGCGACCTTTACCGTCGAGGGCAAGGACGCATTTGGCATGCTGCGCGCCGAGGCCGGCGTCCACCGCTTGGTTCGCATTAGCCCCACCGACGACAAGAAGCGCCGCCAGACCACGTTTGCCGGCGTCGAGGTCATCCCCGTGCTACCCGATGATATCGACATCGAGATCAGTCCCGATGACATCCGCGTGGACGTGTACCACGCGAGCGGCCCGGGCGGTCAGGGCGTCAACACCACCGACTCCGCCGTGCGCGTGACGCATTTCCCCAGCGGCATTGTGGTCACCTGCCAAAACGAGCGCAGCCAGATCCAGAACAAGGCCGCGTGCATGCAGATCCTCAAGGCTCGCCTGTACGAGATTGAGCTCGAGAAGCGTGCCGAGGCGCTCGATGAGATTCGCGGACCCAAGACCACGATTGGTTTTGGCAACCAGATCCGCAGCTACGTGCTCTACCCGTACCAGATGGTCAAGGACCTACGCACGGGCGTGGAGACCAGCAATGTCGAGGCCGTTCTTGACGATGGCGACCTGGACCCGTTTGTTATTGGCTACCATCGCTGGGCCACCGGCAACGCCGATGCAGAAGGCTCGGAGGTCTAAAACATCGGGCGGCTTCAAACCGATGCTAAGCCCAACGGTTGGACGGGTTTGTATCCAGAATAAACCCTGCGCAGGGGTGGTTTTTGTCCGGCGAATCGGTAGAATCGAATACAAGAAGAAGTTCAAAGCGCATCCGTTTGGGTGCGCTTTTTTGAGGGAGGCAGCATGGCATATCGTCTGGACATCAAGCGCATTCTTTCG
>CABRZJ010000103.1:0-4928 GCA_902475425.1 uncultured Collinsella sp. | reverse complement strand
GGCGCGGCCTGGAGCCGATGCTCCTGGCCGTCGGCAGCACCATGCGCCGCGGCGCTATGCCGGCACCCATCGCCGGCGCGCCCGAGAGCATCAAGCTCTTCTATCGCGTGGTTTGCGCACCCGACCGCATCAACGACGATCTGCCGCTGCTCCTGTTTTTGCAGGGTGGCCCCGGTGGCGAGAGCCCGCGTCCGCTGTCGCCCACAAGCGATGGCTGGATCGAAGAGGCCGTCAAGCATTTCCGCGTCGTGCTGCCCGACCAGCGCGGTACCGGGCGCAGCAGCTGTGTAGACGGGCGCACGATTGCCGCACTGGGCGAGCGCGCTGAGGCGGAAGGCTCCGATGCGGCCCGCTCGCAGGCGGACTTCCTCAAGCGCCACCTCGCCAGCTCCATCGTGCGCGATTTTGAGTACCTGCGCCTGGTGGGCTTTGGCGGCAGGCCCTGGGTCACGCTCGGGCAGAGCTACGGCGGCTTTTTGACGCTGAGCTACCTGTCGCTCTTCCCCGAGGGCGTGGCGGCAAGCTTTACCTGCGGCGGCATCCCCCACGTACCGGCGAGCGCAAGCGAGGTCTACGCGCACACCTTCCCGCGCATGGCTGCCAAGACGCAGCAGTATTACAACCGCTACCCCGCCGACGTCGAGCGCGTGGCGGCCCTGGCAGATGCCCTCGAGGAGCAAAAGCCCGTGCTACCCGACGGCTCGCCGATGACGGTCGAACGCCTGCAGCTCATGGGCAGCGACTTTGGCATGAAGCCGAGCTTTGAGCGCATGCATTGGATTATCGATCATGCTTTTGTTGACGGCGACGGCACGCTGGCCTGCGGCGCCTCGGTATCCGACAGCTTTTTGATGCGCGCCTTCGAGCGCACCAACACGCGCACGAATCCGCTGTACTGGACGCTTCAGGAGTTCATCTACGCCGACGGCGACACCATGCCCATTCGCTGGGCCGCGGCAGAAGAGAAGGCCCATCGTGCCGAGTTCGACACGCTCACGCGACCGCTCATGTTTACCGGCGAGGCCATGTTCCCGTGGATGTTTGAGCAGATGCCCGAACTTAAGCCCTTCAAGCCGGCGATGAATCTGCTTATGGAAGACACAAGCTGGGACAAGATCTACGACCCGCAGCGCCTGGCGTGCAACGAGGTGCCCCTGCAGGCCGCGGTGTACTTCGATGACATGTACGTGGACTCGGGCATGCAGCTCGATACGCTCAGCCGCGTGGGCAACTCGCATGCCTGGGTGACCAACGAGTTCGAGCACGACGGCCTGCACGGCAGTGTGGTATTCAAGCACCTCTTCGACGAGTCCCTCAACCGCGGAGACCTGCGCCGAATCTTCTAGCAAAGGAGTGTCCCCACCTGCCGGCACATAAGGAGCGTCCCCAAGTGCCGGCAACGACAATGCCGCTGGTAGAGGACAGAAAGCGAAAACGCCCCTAAGCGAGCAAGGTGACGTGAAAGAGGAGGGCATTGACCTTTTGGTCATGCCCGACGATTGAACGTCAGATTGCCGCTTAGGGGCGTTTGCAGCGTCAATTGGTTAGGCGAACACTATCAAGTTGTCCCTATGGATTGCGGGCTTCTCGGCCAGGTCTGCGAGCAGGCGGTTGCTGGCAATCTGGTCCTGGCGGCGGCCGGCGGCAAGCTCCAGCACATCCGAATCGGCCTCGGCGATACCGCGGGCGACAACCATGCCGCTCGGGTCGCACACGTCGAGCACATCGCCCTCGGCAAACTGGCCATCGACCTCGCGAATACCCACCGCGAGCAGCGACGATCCGCGGCTGACCAGCGCCTTCGCGGCGCCGTCATCGACCGTCACCGAGCCGTGCGCCTTGTCGCCCAGTGCGATCCACAGCTTGCGCGGCGCAATGTCCAGGCGCTCCGCCGGCGGATCGAACAGCGTACCCACGCTCTCGCCGCGGGCCAGACGCACGAGCGCATCGGGCTCCTCGCCCGAGCAAATCACGCTCTGAATGCCCGCCGTCATCAGAATGCGGCTCGCGCGAATCTTGGTGATCATGCCGCCCGTGCCCACCGATGTGGAAGAATCGCCCGCCGAGGCGATAATCTTGGCATCGATCTTATGCACGACCGGGACGAACTCGGCCGTGGGGTCCTCATGCGGATTGGCGGTGTAGAGGCCATCGATGTCCGAGAGCGTCACGCACAGATCGGCAGAAACCAGGCAGCTCACAAGCGCCGCCAGCGTGTCGTTGTCGCCAAACTTGATCTCATCGACGGTAACGGTATCGTTCTCGTTGACGACCGGCACCACGTCAAGCTCCACCAGGCGCAGCAGGGCATCGCGCGCGTGCAGATAGGACGTGCGACGGGCCGTGTCGTGACGCGTGAGCAGCACGAGCGAGGTGAGCAGGTCGCGCGCATGGAACTCCTCGTCGTAGGCCGACGAGATGATGCACTGACCGGCCGAGGCGCAGGCCTGCAGGCTCGGCAGGTCACCGACCGGCTTACGGTCGAAGCCCAGCACGGGATAGCCGCAGGCAATGGCGCCCGAGCTCACCACGACCAGGCGCCAGCCAAGCTCGCGCAGCGCTGCGGCCTGATCGGCAAGCCCGCCGATAAAGGCGCGGTTGACCTTGCCGTCGGCGCCCACCACCGTGGACGAACCGATCTTTACCACCATCGTTTTATAAGAAGTCGTCATACGTCAAACCAATCAACTGTTCAGCGAACGGGCGAACGGGCAACGAGAAAATGATCCGTTTTCCTCCGTCCCCAAGGGATCATTTTGCCCAGGGGAAAGCCGAGGCCGCGGCCATGTTCTTGCGCACGAGCTCGTCGCGCACCTGAGCCAGGCCCTGCTCCATGCCCACCACATAGGTCTGCGGGTACAGGAAGCGCTTGAAAGCTGCGTCCAGATGGTCGAGCGCCCAAGCACAGCGCTCGCGCGCGTCCTGGATGCTCTCACGCGGAGCCACCGCACTGCCATCGCGCACGATCGGCACCAGCAGCTCGCGATACTCAAGTTCGGACACGTCGGTCACCAGAGCGGCATCATTCACGGCCACGAGGGTATTGCCGCGCGCGGCGCCCTCCCCCGCCAGATGGTCCTCGTCGTAGATCATGTCGCAGACCGGGCCGCCAAAGCCGTCGTAATAACGGCGCACGCGTTGCACACCCGGGATCGTGCGCTTGTAGGGCTGCTCGGAGAGCTTGACCACCGGCGTCCATGGATCTGCCTCGCTCGCACGGCGGGCGGAAAGCTTGTACACGCCGCCCAGCGCCGGCTGGTCATAGCAGGTCGCAAGCTTGGTGCCCACGCCAAAGCTGTCGATGGGCGCGCCCTGGTCGAGCAGGGACTGAATCGTGTACTCATCCAAATCGTTAGAAACCGAGATCCCCACATAGGGCAGGCCCTCGGCATCAAAACGGCCGCGCACATACTTTGAGAGCTTGGCGAGGTCGCCGGAGTCGATGCGAATGGCCGACAGGCGCTCGCCCACCGCTTCCATCTCCTTGGCAACCGTAATGGCATGTTCACAGCCCTCGCGCACGTCATAGGTGTCGATGAGCAGCGTACAGTTCTTGGGGCTCGACTTGGCAAAGGCGCGGAAGGCCTCGAGCTCGGAATCGAAGCTCATCACCCAGCTGTGCGCATGCGTGCCAAAGACGGGAATACCGTAGCGGCGGCCGGCGAGCACATTGGACGTAGAGGAGCAGCCGGCAACGTAGCTCGCGCGCGCGACGGCCAAGCCGCCATCGGGACCCTGAGCGCGGCGTAGGCCAAACTCGGCAACGGGACGGCCGTCCGCCGCCAGCACCACGCGCGCCGTCTTGGTGGCGACAAGCGTCTGGAACCCAACGATGTTGAGCAGCGCCGTCTCAAGCAGCTGGCACTCCAGCGCGGGGCCGGTGACGCGAACCATGGGCTCGCGCGGAAAGACGAGCTCGCCCTCGGGCACGGCGTCGATGTTTACATGCGCACGAAAATCGCGCAGGTAGTCGAGGAATCCAGGCTTGAACATCGCGCCGCCGGCCGGGGCCTGGAGCGAGGCGAGGTAGTCGATGTCCTCGGGCGTAAAGCGCAGATTCTCGACCAGCTCGGGCAGTTCGGCGGTGCCGCACATAACGGCATAGGCGCTGCCAAAAGGATGGTCGCGGTAAAACGCGGTAAAACAACCCTGCTCATTGGCCTTGCCGCTCTCCCACAGGCCCTGGGCCATAGTGAGCTCGTACAGATCGGTGAGCATTGCAATGTCGGTGGGATGCGAGATGTCGGTCAAAGCCATGGGGCGACCTTTCGGATGCGTTGTGCAGAGGTTGAGGGTTGGAAAAGGGCAGAGTGTTCGGGCATGGCACCCAGCGCGAATGGGCTAGAGCAGGCCCATGCTGGTCAGGATCGTGTAGCCCATAAAGATGACAAACGCGATGAGGGCAAGGACAATGATGATTTTTTGAGCCGGCGCCATGCCAGGGATCTCGTTCTCGCCCGTAGGCTCCTTGGAGGTAACCATGCGCTGGGCAAAGGTCATCTCGTCACGGCTCGGCTTGGGCTCGACGGACTTGGAACGAGCGACCTTTTTAGGCTGAGGTTTAGGTGCGGTGGGCGCGGGCTTCGCGGCGGCGGGCTTGGGCGCGGGGGCGACGTTCGCGGCGGCCTCCTCGGCCTTCGCACGCTCGGCACGCAGGGCGGCCAGCTCCTCACGCTCGCGGCGTGCCTCTTCCTGGGCCTCGCGACGAGCTTTCTCGGCGCGGAGCTCTTCCAACTCGGCGCGTTCCTCGGCAGACAGTGGTTGGGACTCAAGCTTGGCCATGGTACAGCCCTTTCTTTTAAAAAAAGCCGCCGACACAATGTCAGCGGCTTATCAAATCCAAGGGTGGAGACGAAGGGAGTCGAACCCTCGGCCTCTGCCATGCGACGGCAGCGCTCTCCCAACTGAGCTACGTCCCCAAGACAAGT
>CABRZJ010000102.1:0-4933 GCA_902475425.1 uncultured Collinsella sp. | reverse complement strand
CCGTCATGCGGCACTTGATGTCGAGGAACTTCTCGGCACCCAGATCGGCACCGAAGCCGGCCTCGGTAATGGCAACATCGCCAAAGCGCATCGCCATACGCGTGGCCATGATAGAGTTGCAGCCGTGGGCGATGTTGGCGAAGGGGCCGCCGTGGACAAACGCGGGCGTGCCCTCGAGCGTTTGCACCAGGTTGGGCTTGAGCGCGTCCTTAAGCAACGCGGCCATGGCACCCTGGGCCTTAAGGTCGCGGGCACGGACGGGCTCGCCGGCAAAACTGTAGCCGACGACGATCTCGCCCAGGCGCTCCTTGAGGTCGCTGATACTCGTAGACAGGCACAGGATTGCCATGACCTCGGAGGCGACGGTGATATCGAAGCCGTCCTCGCGCGGCACGCCCTGGGCCTTACCGCCAATACCGTCGATGACGTGGCGCAGCTGACGGTCGTTCATATCGACGACGCGCTTCCAAGTGATGCGTTTAACGTCGATGCCAAGCTGGTTGCCCTGCTGGATGTGGTTATCAAGCATGGCGGCCAGCAGGTTGTTGGCAGCACCGATGGCATGGAAGTCGCCGGTAAAGTGCAGGTTGATATCCTCCATGGGGATCACCTGAGCCCAGCCGCCGCCGGCAGCACCGCCCTTAACACCAAAGACGGGGCCGAGCGAAGGCTCGCGCAGGGCCACGGCACTCTTGACGCCGCGACGACGCAGGCCATCGGCCAGACCGATGGTCGTGGTGGTCTTGCCCTCGCCCGCAGGCGTTGGGTTGATAGCGGTCACGAGGACGAGCTTGGCCTGGTGATCGGTCGGCTCGTTGAGCAGCGAATAGTCGACCTTAGCCTTGTCGAAGCCGTACGGAATAAGGTGCTTAACGTCGACGCCGGCGTTCTTGGCCACCTCGGTAATAGGCAGCGGCGTGACAGAACGTGCGATTTCGATGTCAGTAGGCATGGGCGGTCCTTTCGTTACCGAATGAGAAAAAGACCAATTCAGCATAGCACGGGCGCGCAATAGTAAAACACCCATAACCGATGAACGGCGATATGTTTACCCGATGCCCAGCGATAGCCCAACAGCCCGCCAAAACAAAGCGCCCTAAACGGTAGGTTCAATCCCCAGGTGCTCAAAGGTGCGAAGGGTTGCCTGACGGCCCTGCGGCGTACGAATCATCAACCCGCACTGCAGCAGATACGGCTCATAGACATCCTCGAGCGTGCCCGGGTCCTCGCCCACCGCGCTGGCAAGGGTCGTAAGTCCCACGGCACGACCGGAGAACGTCTTAGCGAGCGTCTCCAAAATGCGAATATCCATCCAGTCCAGACCGAGCTCATCGATCTCGAAGAACTCGAGCGCCTGGCGACAGATATCGAGCTCGATGGGACCGTTGCCGCGCACCTGTGCGTAATCGCGCACGCGCTTGAGCAGGCGGTTGGCAAGACGTGGCGTGCCGCGCGAACGCGAGCCGATCTCGAGTGCACTGGGATGGTCGATCGTCACGCCCAGGATAGTCGCCGAGCGCGTAACAATCTGCGCGAGTTCCTCGACCGTGTAGTAATCCAGGCGATATGAAATGCCAAAGCGGTCGCGCAACGGGCCGGTCAACATGCCTGAGCGGGTCGTTGCCGCTACCAGCGTAAACTTGGGAATATCCAGGCGAATCGAGCGCGCCGCCGGACCCTTGCCAATCACGATATCGAGGGCAAAGTCCTCCATCGCGGGGTACAGGACCTCCTCGACCGAACGGTTGAGGCGGTGGATCTCGTCGATAAACAGCACATCACCCGGCTGCAAGTTAGTAAGGATGGCTGCCAGGTCGCCGGTGCGCGCGATGGCAGGGCCACTCGTGGTCTTGATCTGAGCGCCCAGCTCGTTGGCGATAACCGTAGCCAGCGTGGTCTTGCCCAGACCCGGAGGGCCCGAGAAGATCACGTGGTCGAGCGTCTCGCCACGGCTCTGCGCCGCTTCGATCAACACGCGCAGGCTCTGCTTGATATGCTCCTGGCCGCAGTAATCGTCCAGGCGCTGGGGGCGCAAAGTGCGATCGACATCGAGGTCCTCGGCCGTCAGCTCCGAGCCCACCATGCGCTCGCCGTGCGCCATGGATGCCGCCGGCGAGTTGCCGGGCGTCGCCCACAGGTCCTGAGAGTCATCGGCTTCCCACATCACGCATCCATTCCGAGTCGCTTAAGCGCCGCGCCGAGCAAATCCTCGACACGCATATTCTGCCCATCATACCCGCTCAGGGCAACATCGGTCTCCTGCGGGCTAAAGCCCATGGAAAGGAGCGCCGCACGGGCATCATCGATGGCCGAGGGAGCAGCAGCGGGCACGGGCATCGCAACCTGGCCGGGAATCACGTCGACCGGCACAAAGCCCTTGTCCTTGGCAAAGGTGCTCTTGAGCTCCAGGATCAGACGCTGAGCTGTCTTTTTGCCCACACCGGGCACCTTGGCCATGCCCTTGTCGTCCTCGGCCATCACCAGCGAATACAACTGGCCCACGGTATAGGTGGAGAGCACGGCAAGCGCCAGGCGCGGACCGACGCCCGAGACGGACACGAGCCGGTCGAACATCGTGCGCTCATCCTTAGAGGAAAAACCGAAAAGTGTCATGGCGTCCTCGCGCACCTGCATACGCGTGTAGAGGCGGACCTCGCCGCCGGGCGTCGGCAACGTGGCCGCAGTGCTGCCCGAGATGCCGAGCTCAAAGCCAACGCCCGACACATCGACGACAGCAGAGCTCATCGTGGCCTCGACAAGCGTTCCGTGGAGCTGGGAAATCATCAGTATCCGGTTCCTCTCTGTTGATAGAACTCGCCACCGGTGAGGGCGCGGGTGCGGCTGAGGTTTACGTGGCAGATGGCGCAGGCCAGGGCATCGGCGGCATGGTCGGGATGCGGGTCGTGGTCGAGCTGTGTTAGCGTGCGTACCATGTAGGCGACCTGTCGCTTGTCCGCGGCGCCGGTGCCCACCACGGCCTGTTTGATCTGCATGGGCGTGTACTCGCCAATCTCGAGCGCGCACTCCGAAAGCGCCACAAGCGCAGCACCGCGGGCATGCGCCGTGGGGATGGCCGAACGAACGTTGGCGCCAAAGTAGATGCTCTCGACAGCAGCTGTGTCGGGTCGATAACGCTCGACGACATCCTTAAGGTCACGGGCGATATGCGACAGGCGCACCGCGAGCGGGCTGCCCGCGCTGGTCTCGATGCAACCGTAGGCACGGCAGCGAACCTCGCCACGCCGCTCCTCGATAATCCCCCAACCCGTATGAGCCAAACCGGGGTCAATGCCCAAGATAACCAAGCCAACCTCCCCTCGCCACAAGCGCAGCGCAAGACAAGGCCCCGCGCATCATTCACGAACGTCTGTTCTAGAATAACACAACGGGGGCAAAGTGCTTAAAGCAAGATAGATTCGGCAGAAGCAATGTGTGTAAGAGAATCTCTCCCGCAATGTTTCCGTCTGCCCTAGTTCTGGCTAAAGAACGGGAACTGCCTCGGATCCACCGGCGGATGCGGCATCGGCGTGCCCTGGGGTCCACCCTGCGGGCCACCCTGGCCGCCCATCATCTTATCGATGGCGTCCTGAACCTCGCCCTCGAACTTTTTCATGCCCTCGTGCAAACGACGCTGACCGTCCTCAGAGCGCAGCTCCTCCATCTGCTCGGGCGAAATACCCAGCAGCTCACCCAAAATGCCCATCATCTCACCGCGCATACGGTCACTCGTATCGTCGTCGGCAAAGCGACGCACCTCGGCGCGCGCCAGCGAATCAACCGTCATGCGCTCCTTGCCGTTGAGCCCCAGATCGGACCACGCAAGCATGTACGGCCAGGCGCGCTCGGCAAACGAACGGGCAGAGACGATCGGCACCGTCGGCAGCATGCGGCGGGCGGCCTCGCCCTGACGCACGAGCATCAGCAGCAGCGAGCAGGCCTCAGGCTTGCCAGCGGCCATCGGGATGTCGTCGAAAGATCGATTGCGGTCCACGTGCGCCTCGAGCGCGCCATCGACCTCACCCGGCTCAAGCCCGCCGAGCAGCTGTGCCGCGCGGTCGAGCATATCGACCGGACCGTCGAGCGTCGAGAGCGCCTGCGCCAGCACTCGCTCCATACAATCTTCCACCGCGTTGAGCGTCACGAGCTCTTGGGGCACCACGGCAGACGTGCGGTTGCGCACGCGCGCCACAAACTCAAGCGTCGACAGGTACACATCGCCAAAGGGCGCGTAATCGCCCTGGTAGCCGCCGCAAAGCGCCGGCGCCGCCAGCGCGTACTCGGTCTTGGAAAGCGGGCTCAGCGCCATCGCACCCAGCTCGAGCGCCGTATCCTCCAGCATCAGGCCCAGCGTGCGCGAGCGCAGGCGCTCGGCATCGCCCGCCGACACGTCGCGATCGAGCACACGCGCGGCATCCGGTGCATCGCGCTCGACGGTGCGAATGTGCAGACGCTCGGCGATGGCGCGGACGGCGGCACAGCGGGCAGCCTCGGCTTCTTCCTGCGCCGGCGTAAAGATACGGTTGCGCCCCAGCACCAGGCCAATCACATTGCGCGGGCCCAGAGCGTCGACGGCCAGCGCCGCCAGCAGGGACGACGGCAAGTCACCCTCGAGTGCCACCACAGCACGCGACGCACCGTGGGCTCGGGCGTTGTCGCGCACGGCGAGCACCAGCGCCTGCCACAGCCACTCCTCGGAACGGAACTCGGGCAGTTCGTGATCCTCCAGGGCATCGAGCATCACGCCGCGCTGAATCTCCTGAACCAGCAGGCTCTCCTCAAAGCACGGCGCCTGGGCCACCACGCGACCGCAGTCGTCGAGCACAAACGAACCGCCGGTATACACCGACTCGTCATAGGCACCGACCGGCGCCATGCAGGCAAACCACACGCTGCGCTTGGATGCGATCTTGCGGTAGGCGCCGCTGCGAACGGC
>CABRZJ010000101.1:0-4980 GCA_902475425.1 uncultured Collinsella sp. | reverse complement strand
AGGGTCTGACTACGAATCAGAACGTCATAGGTTCGAATCCTATACGCCGCACCAACTGAACTTTAAAGCCTCCGGTAACGGAGGCTTTTCTTATATGTCGACATACTTGAGGAGTTGCTTTCGCCGTGTTTGAAAGTATCGAGTCGATCGACTGCATCAAATGAGTAAAAATCAAATTCAATAACTTTTTTTGAAAAACGCTTGACGATTATTCAGTCCATGTGCATAATAATCAACAAGTCGCGGCGTTACCTCAGCTGGATAGAGGGTCTGACTACGAATCAGAACGTCATAGGTTCGAATCCTATACGCCGCACCATTTGAGATTAAAGCTCCCGGCAACGGGGGCTTTTCTTTTACGTAAACACTGCATTGATTCGAACCTCGGTCGAGGCGCGGGCGTAAAGAAAACGCGGAGCGTTTTTAGCCCGCGGGCGAGCACGCCGGCAGGCGGGCGAAGCCGGTGCGGATCCGCGCAGCGGATGCGCGGAATCCTATACGCCGCACCATTTGAGATTAAAGCTCCCGGCAACGGGGGCTTTTCTTTTGCGCCAGCTTGAGTGCTTTCGTCCAAAGGGACGATTTCCTGTCGACTCGTGTAAGATTCCGAGTAGATGTCGCGACTTATTCGCGACCACTCCTTCTCAAGCGACCGATCAGGGTGATATTTCGTGGCAGAGCGTCCGACATACAAGCTCAGGTTTCTCGATCCCAAGAAGCGCTTTCCGGCGATGCCCGAGCAGCCTGCGGGACGCTCATATGGCGTGGTCTGGAAACTCTTTGGCGAGGATCAGCATGAATCTTGTTATGTCGTCGAATTCGTTGGCAAAAGCCATGTGTCGCTTTTGGGCTACGTAAGCGTTTCGGGTGAGGTGTACAAGGTGGACCGCCCCGTCAGCGAGGCTCCGCTGCCCAACGATCCCGACATGGAACTGGTCCTTGACGAGTCGGACTCCGGTATTGGTGAGATTATGGTGAGGGGAGCAAACGGCACGATGCGCGCGTGCGCGCGAACCGTCGGCTCTCCCGAAGGTCCCATGCGCGAACAGTCCGATCACGAGACATGGAATTCGACCCGCTCCCTTCCTTACGGTGAGTTCATGGCATCGATGTTCCTGCGCTACGTGATATTCGCTGACTCCGAAAATACCATTGCGAGCACGGCGGACGCCGACGGACTCGACGAGGGTATGCAAAACGTTGTCGACAAGATCAAGCTCGTAAAGTTGCCCGAGCCGGTCGAGGTGTTTTTGGGCTTTAACACGACACCGCTACCTGACGCTATCGAGACGCTGCTCTACCGCGTTGACCATGCCGAGAATCCGAGCGGTATCGAGCGCTATGCCGCCGCCCTTATGAGTGAAATTGACTTGCCTCGCTTGCGCACCATCGCCGCTAAGTCCGAGATGAGCCTGGCTCGCATCGATCGCTCAAAGCTTTTCTATCTCAATTTTGATCGCAGCCTGCTGGACCAGGACGAGATTGACATGCTGCTTGCCATCGAGTGCCGTCTTAACCGTCTCTCCGGCGTCCTTGAGCACATCGGGGCCGGATTGGTCCCTGCGGCATCCTCGCCGAGCCTTGAGGGCTGCGCGCTCTTTGATGCGTGGCATATCGCCAAGACGACCAACGATGTTCCCCGACTGCTTGATACGGCCTCGAGCGATAACCCGTGGGGCAAACCGGGTACGGTGGCTTGCCAGCCGGGCGGTGAGTGGGATGTGCGTACCCGCTTCGCGCGTATTGTCGAGGCACTTAACGTGGTCACGCGGCTCGACTATACCTATCGGACAAACGTTGCCGAGGGGATCATGCTCGTTCGGTTTGGGCAGTCTGTCGTTGATGCCATGCCGCAACGTGAATACGACGCTCAAGATGACGCCTGGCGCGAGTTGGACGAGGACGCGCGTGCGATCTGGGCCGCGGAGCACGATGCGCGCGTGGCACTCACGCTTGCAGCAGCGTGTTTTGCCGCGGGCACCTGCATCACGCGCTGCTATGTGCAGATTGCTGCTCCCGACAGTGAGCAGGGCGAGTGCGTTGTCGCAACGTATTTTTTTGGGCGCGCGGCCTATCTGGCCGATTGCGTGCCTGTCGCCAAGGATCTTGAGAGCATGGACATGGACGATATGCCGTGCAAGCGTGTGCTTGAGGCGTATGAGTCAACCGCTCCGGAGACGATTGAGCCGGCGGAGGTTCATGCTCGTCCGCGTGATGACCATCGCATGCTGCCGCCGGCGCTGCGCAATCTGCTGCTTGCCGATACGGCTGACGAGCTGGAGGTCATGGAAGAGGACGACGACCCATACGTGGCCCGTGTTGTTGAATTGCGCGAGCAGGCAAAAGTCGACCGTACAGGTGCTTTTGAAGGCTTTTCCCGTCTTGTCGAGGAGTTGGAGGCCAAGTGCGCCGTCGCCGAGCTTTTGGCGACAGGTCCGGTTCAAACGCAGTTTTGCGATAACCAGCTGGTGCGCATGGTGCTACCGGTGTTGGAAGAAGACCGCTCTGTGCGAATCCTTCGTGCGCCCGATGCGCTGTACTTTGCCCAGCACGAGATCTGCAGCTTTTACGCCGAGCAAGAGGACTTTGAGCGAGCGCTGCCCGAGGTGCGCCATCTTTACGATCTGGCGCGCTCGTCCATGCAGTCGCACTTTGCGCTCATCAACGTGCTTGCGCGTCTGGAGCGCTTTGACGAGATTATCGAGGTGGCGCGCCACGGCCTACGTATTGCCAGCGATCGTTCTGCAATCGGCTACCTGTTCTATCGCTTGGCGTTTGCCTATTGGAATTGCGATCAGCTCGACCTGGCGCTGGCTTGCTACCGTCTGGTGCCGCGCGGCGAGGAGTCGGGCAGCAGCGCGCTGGAAGAAATGCAGGGCCTTATGAACGAGATGGGCGTCAGCGAGCCTCCGACGTTCGAGGAAGCGGTCGAGACCATCCACAAGGCTGGACTAGAGCTGCCGCCAGTGTCCGCCGTGACGAATCAGCTGGCAGATGCCGCTGTGCAACTGGTCGACAACGGTTTCTTTTTCCTGGCGCGCGGTTGTATCTTCCAAATGTGGCGCACCATGGGCAACGACGAGCTCGGCTCCCTCAACCGCTCGCTGGGGTAGGCGAAGCCTTCAAGAAGGAAAGGCTGCTAGGCAATTAGAAAATTTCCTCTTGCTCATCCTTGGCTGTTTGGTTACTATAGAACGGCTGTTACGGAGAGCTGACCGAGAGGCCGAAGGTGCTCGCCTGCTAAGCGAGTATGCCCCAAAAGGGCATCTGGGGTTCGAATCCCCAGCTCTCCGCCAGTATGACTTGAAAGAAGGGTCCCATTTGGGGCCCTTTTTTGTGCGGAGAAAGGAGGCTGGGGATTCGAACCCGAGAGGGCACGGGCGTTAAGCAAACGCGAAAGCGTTTGTAGCCCGTGGGCGAAAAGCCGCCAGGTTTTGAAGCCGGAGGGCATGCGCGGCATGCCCGGACATCCCCAGCTCTCCGCCAGTAAGACTTTAAAGAAGGGTTCCGAAAGGGACCCTTTTTTAGTTGAACCACGTTAGCTGGGGATTCGAATCTCAAAAAAGGAGGCATCCTTTCGGACGCCTCCTTTCAGCGGACTTATTATTCTTGCGCCCTACACCTCGGGCGCCTTGGCGACGGTCTCGCTTTCTGCCGTGAGTGGGCGGTTGTCGATGCGACGGCCCAGGCGATCGAGCTTCACAAGGAGCCATTCAATGGGATTCGGCCCTGCGCCTTCCTCGTCGGCAACTAGGTCCATGACGGCGATCTTGGTGCCGTCCTGCTTGAGCGTGACGCTGCCCACCTTGTCGCCCACATGCACCGTGCCCGAAAGATCGTCGTAGCTAACCTTTTCGGTCACCTCGCCGGCAAGGGAAAACACGGTCGCTTGCGCCGTAGGATCGGCGAGTGTGGCGTCGATCGTCTTATCCGTCCAGTCGGTTTGACCAATGCGCGCCATAAGCGGGTTGCCGTTGGCGGTCTTTTCCTGTGTGTTGGCGATTGCGACCGTCACCTTGTGACCGTAGTACCAATTGGCAAGGGTTGCGGTATCGGTAAAGCGCTGGTCGGTGGTGGTGGAGTTCAAAACGACGGTGTAGATCTCGTCGCCGTCGCGGTTGTAGGCGCTCGTAAAGCAATAGCCCGCGTCGTCGGTGGTGCCGGTCTTGCCACCGATGTTGCCATCTTGGCCCAGCAAATAGTTATGCGTGTCCATGGAATGCGAATGGTCGGTGCCGTCGGCGCCCGTGACCTCGATCCAGGAATCCTCGCTCGCTACGACCTCGCGGATCGTGTCGTTTTTCATGGCCTCCTGCATCATCAGTGCCACGTCATGTGCGGTTGAGTGCATGTCGCCGGCCCATTCATCAAAGTCCAGACCGTGTGGGTTTTCAAAGACCGTGCCGGTGCAGCCGAGCTTTTTGGCGCGCTCGTTCATGGCCTTCACAAAGGTTGCCTCGGCGTCTTTGGTCTTAGGGTCGATCTTCTTGCCCACATATTCGGCGAGCACGACGGCGGCGTCGTTGCCCGAGGGAATCATCAGGCCGCGCAGTGCCTGCTCCACGGTAAGCTCGTCACCTTCGAGCAAGCCGGCGGTCGAATTACCCACGGTGGCTGCGGCGTTGCTCACCGTGATCTTCTCGTCCATCTTGCAATTCTCGACGGTTAGGATCGCGGTCATGACCTTGGTGATCGAGGCGATTTTAACCTGCTCATCGGCGCCGCGCCCATAGTAGACGGTGCCGTCTTTGCCCATGACGAGCGCATTGGTCGCATCGATATCGGGCAGATTTTCGGCCGTGATGCCGCGCGCGTCGGCGGTTTTGCCGCAAACATTGTCGGTCGTGAGTACTTGGGCGCCGGCGACGGTGGGCACGCCAGCGGCAAGGGCGATAGCGCAGACAAAGCCGGCGGCAAGCTGAGCTGAGCGCTTTGCAAAAGAGGTGAGGGACTTCACAGATTTCGCTTTCGACGGGATGG
>CABRZJ010000100.1:0-5133 GCA_902475425.1 uncultured Collinsella sp. | reverse complement strand
GACCCATCGAAACACATCTCCACCGTTCCTTCAACTGGGAAAACGGCGCCCCCGGACCCCAGGAGGGGCCGCGGGGGCGTTCGGCTAACTGCGGGAATGGCCTATTTGCTCAATGTGTTCGGCTGAGATCGGAAATCAACCACAAAGGTGCCTGTCCCCTTTGTGGTGGATATGGACTCACGGCGAAGCTAGTGGCGAAGTCCCAGCAGCCCGCGGCCGCGATGACGGGCGTCGGCGTGTACTTGAACGTGCGGGCCGGCGGCTTTGACGGACTCGGGCAGGTGCGAGTACTTCTTCTCGAAGTTCTCCTCGAACATCACCGCCAGGTTGTGCGCGGCCTCGTCATAGCGCGCGGTGCTCTGCCAGTATTGGCGCGGCACCAGGATGCCATCGGGCACGCCGTGGCACGTCGTGGGAATGTCGACGTTAAAGATGTCGTCGTGCACGAACTCGCTGTCCTCGATGGTGCCGTCGAGGGCGCGCGCGACCAGCGAGCGCGTGTAGGCAAGCTCGATGCGATGGCCCACGCCGTAGCCGCCGCCGATCCAGCCGGTGTTGACCAGGTACACGCGCGTGCGGCCGTCGGCAATGCGCTCGCCAAGCATCCTGGCGTAAACCATGGGGTCGTGCGGCATAAACGGCTCGCCGAACAGCGAAGAGAACGTGGGCGTGGGCTCGGTGACGCCGACCTCGGTGCCGGGAATCTTAGCCGTAAAGCCCGTCACAAAGTGGTACATGGCGGCGTCGGCCGTCAGGCGCGAGATGGGCGGCAGCACGCCAAAAGCGTCGCAAGTCAGGAACAGCACGACACTCGGAGTGGTGCCCATGCCCTTAGTCCACGCGTTAGGAATGTGCTCCACGGGATAGGCCACGCGCGTGTTGTGCGTGATCGAGATGTCGTCGTAGTTGGGCTTGCGGTTCTCGTCGAGCACCACGTTTTCGCAAATGGCGCCAAAACGGACGGCGCTGAAGATCTCGGGCTCGTGAAAGGCGTCCAGGCCCTCGCATTTGGCGTAGCAGCCACCTTCGATGTTGAAGATGCCCATGTCGGACCAACCGTGCTCGTCGTCGCCGATCAGCAGCCGCGTGGGGTTGGCCGAAAGCGTGGTCTTGCCGGTGCCAGACAGGCCAAAGAACACGGCGGTCTCGTGCGTGACGGGATCCATGCTGGCCGAGCAGTGCATGGGTAGCACGTCGTCCTCGACGGGCAGCAGGTAATTCATGACGCTGAAGATGGACTTTTTGATTTCGCCGGAGTAACCGGTGCCGGCAACCAAAATCACGCGCTCCTGGAAGTTGATGACCACGGCGGCGCTGGAGTTGAGGCCCTTAATGGCGGGATCGCACTGGTAGCCGGGAGCGGCGAGCACGCAGAAGTCCGGCTCGCCGGTGCGTGCGATTTCACGGGCAAGCGGGCGGGCGAGCATCTGCTTAATAAAGAGCGCTTGGCTGGCACGCTCGCAGGCGACAAGCAGGCGACGCGTATGGTTGCGATCGGCACCGGCCATACCGCGAGTGACGAACACATCGCGCTCGTTGAGGTAGTTGACGATACCGGCCTTGATGGCCTCGTAGCTCTCGGCAGAAAGCGGGCGGTTGACGGCACCCCAGGCAATCTTGTCGTGAACATCGGGGGTGTCAACGATAAAGCGGTCATTGGGGGAACGACCAGTGCGCTCCCCCGTCTCGATCACCAGCGCGCCGTTGGATGCCATGCGGCCTTCTTCGCGGCGGATGGCGTGCTCGACGAGCTCCGCGGCGGATAGATCGACCAGCAGACGGGGCTGATTCTCGGCGGGATCTTCGACCAGCGCAATACCAAAGTTGGACAGAACTTCTGCAGGGGTAACACCAGGCATGGGGCCTCCTTTAAAAGCGCGACACGTGGACGCGGCGCGCACTTTACTCACGTAAAGCCCGTTGTACCCGATATGCAAAAACGTTTTTGCGGCAACGGCGAAGCGCCCGCCCAACGGTCAAAAATCGCAGGCAAGCGGCCTAGTCGTTAGGGACACTCTTGAACAGGCAACATTCAAGGAGTGTCCCCGGATGCCGGCACTTAGGGACGTTCCCAAAGTGCCGGCACATAAGGAACGTCCCCAAATGCCGTCTACTGAATGGCGCCGCCGAAATTATCGAACAACCTGTTCAAAAACACGACCGAACACCGTCGCGTCTATACTAGAGTGCAGCAATAGAAAGGACTCCGCTTTGAGCATCACGCCCCTCGATAGCATTCGCCGCGCCATCGCCCGCCGCAATGGCGTCGCCGACCCCGCCGTAGCGGGCAGCGGCACCGCAAGGGCCCAGGGCGGACGCATCGAGAACGGCCTGTTCCCCGCCTCCCACACGGCCGAAGAGCTCGCGCGCATCCAAGAGCTGAGCCAGCGCAACGCCGGCGGCCCCAACAGCAGCCAGGCCACGCGCCGTCGCCGGCGCGAACGCGATCGCGAGCCCGACCCCATCCACCGCATGGTCAACGCCTGGTGGAACCGCCTGCTCGGCGTTGTCTACGGCGGCGGCCTCTCCATGCAGGAGGCGGAATACGAGGAGCACGCCACCAGTCGCGACTATCTTTGGAACACCCTCGGCACCGCCGTGTGGGGTTTGGCGTTTCCGCTGCTCACCATCGTGTCTACGCAACTCGTGGGCGCCGAAGAAGCAGGCAAATTCTCCATCGCCTTTGTCACCGGCACGCTCATCATGATCGCGTGCAACTACGGCGTGCGCAATTTCCAGGTCTCGGACATCGACGAAAAGACGTCCTTTGCCTCCTACCAGCTCAACCGCTGGCTTTGCGGAGCGCTCGCCCTAGGCTGCGGCCTCATGTACAGCAGTGCCCGCGGCTATGACACGCAGATGGCGACGATCGGCCTGGGCGTCTACCTGTATAAGGTCATCGACGGCGTCGCCGACGTGTACGAAGGCCGCCTGCAGCAGGCCGACAAGCTCTACCTGGCTGGCATGAGCCAAACGCTACGCTCCGTCGGCGTCATCGCGGTCTTTAGCGTGGCACTGTTCCTCACGCGCAGCATGTCCATCGCGGCCATGGCCATGGGCATTGCCGCGATCGCCTCGCTCGTGCTGGTCACCGCGCCGCTCGCCCTGCTCGAGACCGAAAAATCCCGCCGCGTGAGCCTGCGCGAGGTCGGCCACCTGTTTGTCCATTGCGCCCCACTCTTTGGCGCGCTATTCCTGTTCAACCTTATCGAGAGCATGCCCAAGTTTGTGATGGAAGGAACACTGGCCTACAAATACCAGCTGTACTTTAATGCCCTGTTTTTTCCAGCTCAGGCTATTCTGTTGAGCATTGGATTTGTCTATAAACCGCAGCTCCTGCGCTTGTCGAGCATTTGGGCTAATCCTCGCAAGCGTCGTCGCTTTGACCTGATTATTGTTGCTGTTATGGCGCTGATCGTGGTCATCACCGGCGTGTGCGCCGCATTTATGGCCGGTCCCGGCATTCCCCTCATGAGCTATATGTACGGCCTCAACTTTGAGCGCTACCGCACATTGGCGCTGCTGATGGTCGTCGCCGGCGGCATCACCGCGGCCATCGACTTTATCTACGCCATCATCACAGTGCTGCGCCACGCTGGAGACGTCACCAAGATCTACCTGATCTGCTTTGCCGTGAGCGTGGTGCTCCCGGTGATCCTGATTAAGCTGCTGGGTATGATGGGCGCTGTGGTGAGCTACCTAGCCATCATGGTCCTACTCCTGGTGCTACTGATTATCGAGTACGCCCACATCCGCCAACGCATCGAGCGCGACCGCAACCCCTACGGCGCCTAATTAGCTGCCCACGGTCACCGGAATTTGCGATGGAATCACCCCGGCTGGGGTCACATTGCGAACAATATGCATCACGCAAAACTAAGTGAGTAGACTTTTACCGAATCCCCGACCACACCGACAGAGCACAAGTCTTTGACCTGCGGTTTTATTGAGGCAAATATGTTGGGTGCTCGGCATTTCCAAAAAAGTCTACTCACTTAGCCAGAGGGCAGCCAAAAAAGAACCGCCGCGACGTCGTTTGACTCCGTTGCGACGGTTTTTCGAGCATTTTCGCGCTGTCGAGGACGCAGACGCTCCTCATTTCTAGCGCTTACCGAGCAAGAAGGCGCTACTCTCCGAAAGTAGTCAAAAAAGCCCCGTCCCAAATTAGCTACGGTAGATCGGCGGAACAAGGTTATTCGCCCGGGTTGATGTTCGCGTAGAACTCCGCCCCATCATCGAGCCGCAGGATGCCCACGCGACCGAACTCGGAGCCGGTGGCGGCGGCGCAGTCGATATCGATACGATCGGGCACACCGGCAGTGTCCTCGCCGCCCAAGCGCACGATCTGCCCGCGTCCCGATTCCTCATCGAGCCCCGCCAGACCACAGACCTCGCAATAGCGCCCAAGCGATACCGTGGGCGTGTGGCCGCTCACCACGACCGGGCCCTTGCCCTCGGCAGAAAGCAGCCCGGTCGGCACATCCCAATAGCCGTGACGAATCCATAGCAGGTCATCGGACGACTGCACCGCGAGCATCTGCTGCAGCAGCTCGCGATCGGCACCCACCGCTCCGACGCCGTCGCCGCAATCGACACCATGCTCAAGCAAAAACGCACGCGCCGCCTCGGTCTGAATGCCGGCGTGCACCAGCAGGTACGGCCGCTCGGCAGTCTCGACCACTGCGTAGAGCGGCAGCGCGGCCATCCATCGCACGAGCTCCTCGTATGCGTCAAATTCCATGTCGTTGAGCTGCTCGCGCGTCGTCCAGCCACCGTTGATATCCCAGGTCTCGGCATCGAGCGGATCCTGGCCAATGATGGCATCGAGCATGATCTGCTCGTGATTACCCTTGAGCACGCGGGCGTTGGGCAGCGAGCGCACGAGCTTAATAACGCCGACCGGATCGGGCCCGCGATCGATCATGTCGCCCAGCACGTACAGCGTGTCGTCGGACGCCAGCGAAATCTTAGACAGGGCCTCGTCAAGCGCACGCACGTGCCCGTGAGCATCAGATGTCACATAGATCGCCATGGTACGCCTCTCCTTGCATTGCGGCCAAAGCCCGGCGCCGCAACTAAAACTTCAAGTTGAACTTAAACGTTACCCATTGTACTCCGTTGCAATAAAGCTGG
>CABRZJ010000099.1:0-5322 GCA_902475425.1 uncultured Collinsella sp. | reverse complement strand
GTCCGCATCGAGGACCTGGCCCTGGTGACCGAGTCCGGCGTCGAGATTCTCAACGTCTACACCCACGATCCGGTCCGCCTAGACAAGGCAATGCGGCAATGCGGCAAAGGGACAGCTCCTTTGCCGCATCCCACCAATACCGCGCCACAAAAACGGCCTATCTACTACGTTTAACCCGCATGGGTCGACCATGCGGGTCTTTTTTGAAAACCAGCAAGTCGTCTACCTGCGGTTTTGATTTCACGATTTTCCGTGTGGTCGAGAGTAGTCGCCAAAACGTAGTAGATAGCCCCATTTCGTGGCAAGCAGCCCAAATTGACTGCCCCCGTTGGCGGGGTTAGCGGAGCAGGCCTGCTACTTCGCCGGCTAGGGTGATGGTACCGGCGGCAACGAAAGCCTTGCCAGCGGCATCGAAAGCCGCGAGGGCCTCGGATACGCTGGGATACACGCCCGCGAGCTTATCGGCGTCCACAAGTGCGGCAAGCTCCTCCGCCGGCAAGGCTCGATCGGAATCGGTCTGCGTAACGACCACGCGCGGAAAAGCTGGAATCAGCACGTCGACGATGCCCGCCACGTCCTTGTCGGCCAGCGCAGCGCACAGCAGCGTGGGGCGATTCTCCACGCATGGATCGATCTCGTCCAGCGCGCTCACAAAGTTCTCGCAGCTCTGGGGATTATGACAGGCATCGATCAACTTGAGCGGATCGGTCCCCAGCACGTCAAAACGACCCGGTGTGGGGCAACCCATAAGCGACGCATCGAGCTTGTCATAATCGAGCTCGCGACCCAGATACCCCTCGCACAGCATAATCGCGCACGCAGCATTCTGCGGCTGATACGCCGGCTTAACCATGCTCGACGTATAGATGGCACGCGGCGTGGTGCAGCTAAACTCAACCGTGTCGCCCACACGCTCCGGCACCTTAGTCGTGGCGTGACTCACCACGAGCGGCACAATGCCGCACTCGCGGCAACGGGCATCCATTACGCGCTGAACACTCGCCTCATGCGTACCCTCGCCCAAAACAACCAGGCGCCCAGGCTTAATAACCGCAGCCTTCTCCCCCGCAATGGCCTCGAGGGTATCGCCCAGGACCTTCGTATGGTCGAGTCCAATGCCCGTAATGGCGACGGCAACGGGATCGGTCGCACTCGTAGCATCCCAGCGTCCGCCCATGCCAACCTCAAGCACGGCAACATCCACCGCAGCCTCGGCAAACACGACAAGCGCGGCAGCCGTCAGCAAGTCAAACGGCGTGATGGAATAGGCGCGCTCCCCCGCCGCCACACGACGGGCATTCACTCGATATCCCGCCTCAACAGCGGCAGAAACGCCACGGGCGAATGCCTCATCGCTCACGACGCGCCCATCGACCTCCATGCGCTCGGGATAGCGCACAAGCTGCGGCGACGTATACAGCGCAGTCTTGAGCCCCTCACCACGAAGAATGGCAGCCGAAAAACGCGTAGTCGAAGTCTTGCCATTGGTACCGGCAACCTGAATGCAATCGAAATACTCGTCCGGACGACCAAGCTCATCGAGCATATCGACAACCGTCTCGAGCAGAGGACCAGCATCCCCAGAAATCCGCCCCGTATCAGCAGCCAGCCCAACAGCCTCATCAAACGAAAGCAGCTCAAACGAGAAAGGAACGACATACGACCCAGAACGCTTAGCCATAACCCAAAGTCCCCTCAACATAAAAAGAGGCCCGAATCAACAACGAGCCCCTCCCATTCAAAATATCAGCCAAACACCGCTTAGCAGCGAGATCAAGGCCACAACCCAGTGGTCCTAACCTACCAGATGCAAACAACCACGTAAACGAACTAGGAGCGGCCCGATGCTTTGCTCGCCGCAAGTTCCGCACGCAAAGGACAGCACTTAATGTGCTGTCCGTCTTGCGCAGGACTGTCCGCAGCGGAGAGCAAAGCGTCGGGACGCGCCCCCGAGTAAACCTTACGAGAAGTCAGCAACCTGAGCAGTCAGCGCCGCAAGGATCTCCTTGAGCTCAGCTGCACGGTCCCTCTTCTTCTGGACCACCGCGGGCGCGGCCTTGGCCACAAAGCCCTCGTTGGCAAGCGTCTTCTCGCAGCCGGCGAGCTCCTTCTGCGCCGCGGCAATCTCCTTCTCCAAGCGCGCCTTCTCGGCCGAAAGATCAACCTTGCCCTCGAGCACCACAAAGACCTCGACGCCGCTGTCGACCACGGCAATGCTCGCAGCCGGCTTCTCGACGTCGGTACCCATGACCAGCGAAGCGGTGTTCGCCAGCGGCTCAATCGTGGAGCGCAGGCTCTCGAGCTTCTCGATATCCTCGGCACCGGCGCGCACGACCACGTCGAGCGCGGCCTTGGGGCTCAAGCGATAACGCGAACGGGTGGCACGGGCGGCGGACACGACGGCACGGCACAGCTCAAACGCGCGCTCGGCGTCCTCGTCAACATACTTGGCGTAGTCGGCGGGCTCGGGCCACTTGGCGATCATGAGCGCCTCAGCGCGGTCCACGTTGCCCTCGGCATCCAGGTCGAGCACGCTCGCCGGCATGTTGTCCCAGATCTCCTCGGTGACAAACGGCATAAGCGGGTGCATCAGGCGAATGGAGGTATCGAGCACAAAGATCAGGTTGCGCTGCGCCTGCAGACGGCCCTCGCCCTTCAGACGGGCCTTGGTAACCTCGACGTACCAGTCGCAGACCTCGTTCCAGAAGAACTGCTGCACGCCGCGGGCCATATCGCCAAAGGTGTAGTTCTCAATACCCTCGGTGACCATCTTGACGGCCTTGGCCAGGCGGCTGAACATCCAGGCGTCGGCCGGCGTCTCCACGACGGGCTCGCCGGGCGTGTAGCCCTCCATGTTCATGAGCAGGAAGCGGCTGGCGTTCCAGATCTTGGTCACAAACGACTTGGCCTGGTCGGTGCGCGGGCTGTCGATAAGCTTCTTGGTCTTCTTGTCGATGTTCGCGTCGAACTTGACGTCCTGGTTGTTGGTGCACAGCGTGAGCAAGTTGTAACGCATGGCGTCGGCACCGTACATGCCAATGAGGTCCATGGGGTCAACGCCGTTGCCCTTGGACTTGGACATGCGGCTGCCGTCCTTGGCCAGGATCGTCGGGTAGATGACGACGTCCTTAAACGGCACCTCGTCCAGGAAGTACAGCGAGCTCATGACCATGCGGGCGACCCACAGCGCGATGATGTCGCGCGCGGTGACAAGCGCAGTCGTGGGGTGATGGCCCTCGAGCAGCTCCGGCTTTTGCGGCCAGCCCTGCGTGGCGAAGGTCCACAGCTGCGAGCTGAACCAGGTGTCCAGCACGTTCTCGTCCTGATGCACGTGATGACCGCCACACTTGGGGCACACGTCGGTGTCCTCGGTCAGGGCGTCCTCCCAGCCGCAGTCCTCGCAGTAGAACACAGGGATGCGGTGGCCCCACCACAGCTGGCGGCTGATGCACCAGTCCTTGAGGTTCTCCATCCAGGTGGTGTAGGTCTGCGTCCAGCGCGCGGGGTGGAAGGTGACCTTGCCGGAGTTAACGGCGTCGAGTGCCGGCCCCTTGAGCTTGTCGACGGCGACGAACCACTGCTCGGACAGCCACGGCTCCAGAGCGGAGTCGCAACGGTAGCAGTGCATGACGGAGTGATCGAGGTCCTCGACGTGATCGAGCAGGTCGTGCTCCTCGAACCACTTGATGACGGCCTCGCGGCACTCGTCGCGGTTCATGCCGGTGAACTCGCCATAGCCCTCGACGACCACCGCGTGCTCGTCGAAGATGTTGATCTGCGGCAGGTCATGGGCCTGACCCATAGCGTAGTCGTTGGGGTCGTGGGCCGGGGTGACCTTAACAAAGCCAGAACCAAAGTTGGCGTCGACGTGCCAATCCTCAAAGATGGGAATCTCGCGGTTGACGATCGGCAGCATGACGGTCTTGCCCACGAAGGCGGCCTTCTCGGGGTCCTTCGGGGAGACGGCAACGCCCGTGTCGCCGAGCATGGTCTCGGGGCGCGTGGTTGCGACGACAATGTAGTCCTGACCGTTGACCGGCTCGGTCAGCGGGTAGCGCAGGTGCCACAGGTGGCCCTTCTCGTCCTTGTACTCGGCCTCGTCGTCCGAGATAGCGGTAGTGCAGTTGGGGCACCAGTTGACGATGCGCTTGCCACGGTAGATCAGGCCGTCATGGTACCAGTCGCAGAAGACCTTACGCACAGCCTGGGCGTAATCCTCGTCCATGGTGAAGCGCTCGTTGTCGAAGTCGACGGAGCAGCCCATGCGCTTGATCTGCTCGACGATAATGCCGCCGTACTCGTGGGTCCAGTCCCAACAGGCGTCGACAAACTTATCGCGGCCAATCTCCAGGCGGCTGATGCCCTCGCTCTTGAGCTTCTTGTCGACCTTAGTCTGCGTGGCGATACCGGCGTGGTCGGTGCCCAGCACCCAGCGCGTGGACTTGCCGCGCATGCGGGCCATACGGATGATGGCGTCCTGGATGGAGTCGTCGGTGGCGTGGCCCATGTGAAGCTTGCCGGTCACGTTGGGAGGCGGAATGGTGACGGTGCAGTCGCCCACGCCCTCACGGCGCTTATAGTAGCCGCCGTCGAGCCACTTCTGCAGGATCGCCGGCTCGTTGGTCGACGGATCGTAGTTCTTGGGCATTTCTTCCATATATCTCTCCCTGTCCCGCCGGGGAGGAACGCAGGCCCGTTAGGGTCTGCGTTCCTCCCCTTAGGTATCGATTACTTCAGTCTGAATGACTTCGCTGAGGCTTAAACAAACACACAGAATAACACAGGTAGTTGGGGTTATTGCGCATATATAAAATAGCCTCCGACCGCGGGTGGTCGGAGGCTATTTGCAAACACGTTTTAGGCAGGACTAGCCGTAGATGCGCTGGGGCTGTTCTTCGCCCTTAACGGCGGCTTCGGTTACGACGACCTTGGCTACGCCCTCCTCGCTGGGGAGGTCGAACATCGTCTGCTGCAGCACGTCCTCGCAGATGGCACGCAGGCCGCGGGCGCCGGTCTTGCGGGCGAGCGCCATGCGGGCGATCTCGTGCAGGGCCGCGTCCTCAAACTCAAGATCGACATCCTCGAGCTGGAACATCTTACGGTACTGGCGCACCACGGCGTTCTTGGGCTCGGTCAGGATCGACACCAGGTCGTCCTCATCGAGCGCCTGCGTCTGGGTCACGACAGGCGTACGGCCCACGAACTCGGGGATCATGCCAAAGGCGTTGAGGTCTTGCGGGAGCACCTGGCGCAGTAGGTCGTTCTCATCGACCGAGGTGGGGCCGGCGATCTCGGAGTTAAAGCCCACGCCCTTGTTGCCCA
>CABRZJ010000098.1:0-5335 GCA_902475425.1 uncultured Collinsella sp. | reverse complement strand
GGCCGTTGAGCTCGGCATTGCGACGTGCGTCGGCAATGCCCGCCGGGTTGCGCTCAACGCCGAGCAGCATAATGCCGATACCCTTGTTCTGGGCATCTTTAGCTGCGCAAAGACCGATGGTACCGCTGCCACAGTAGGCATCCATGAGCACATCGCCCTGGTGCAAATCCATGCCGTCGATAGCGAGCTGATAGAGCAGCTCGGTCTGTTGCGGGTTGGTCTGATAAAACGCGGTGGGGGAGATGTCGAATTCGCAGCCGAGCAGCTGGTCGCGCATGCATTCGGCGCCATACACGATGCGGGTTTCCTCGCCGAGGATGGCGTTGCCGGGGCGTCCGTTGATGTTTTGGGCGACGGTGACGATGCGCGGATCGAGTGCGGCGACAGCCTCAAAGAACTCCTGCGCATGCGGCAAGTCGCGCTGAGCGGTCACGAGCGTGACCATGATCTGGTCGGTACGCCAACCGCAGCGGACGACGGCATAGCGAAGCAAACCAAGATGCTTGTCCTCGTTAAAGGCGGGAATATGCAACCGCTCAGCTTCGCGTGCGATGCCGTTAAGAATCTGTCGGGCGCCCGGTGCCTCGACGGGGCATTCGGGTACGGCAACGATCTTGTGCGTGCCGCGCTCAAAGAAACCGCAACGGACAGCGCCCTCCTTACCGGGAGCAAAGGGAGTGGCAGCCTTATGACGAAAGCCACGCGGCGCAGGATATTTACCCGGGTCGCCAAGGGTGACGCCCATACCGCGAATAGGATCGACAGCAATGCTCTCGCGCTTACAAAGCTCGGCAAACAGCTCCTCCATAGCAGCCTGCTTAGCCGCCAACTGCTTTTTATAAGGACGATTGAGCGCCGTGCACCCACCGCAAGATTTCATGATCGAACAGGGAGACTTGGGGTCCACGGCCTTACGCGCAGACGAAACCCGATCTTTATGCGAGCGCTTGGAACGAGTCTGAGGCGCTTTATCCCCGCCTCGACGAGAGTCAGAACGCTTGGTCTTAGCTCTGCTCTTGGTCGGTTTGCTTTTTGCAGCTTTAGAAGACTTGGATTTCGTAGAAGATTTCTCCTCCTTCGACCCCTCAGCCGCCTCGATCAAAGCACGACGAGCCTTACGCTCCGCACGAGATTCTGCCATGAATTAACCCCACTAATTTACAAATTGAAATCTGAAAGCATTGTACCGTGCCAAGCTAGCGGACGATATGCAAGCGTCCATTTCGTGTCAGTGATAAGTCCAACGATGTTTGCTCCCCGCCCATGCCGGGCAAACCCTCCCTTGTACTTTATCAAGGTAGAGTGTATGATTCTGGACGTTACACGACTCACTTTACTTAACTAAAGTGCCATCAAGGGGGAATACCATGAATACCGATATGTCTCGTCGTCAGTTTGTTGGTCTAGCCGGCTCGCTCGCCACGGTGCTTGGCCTTGGTCTTGTCGGTTGCGGCGGTGGCGCCGGCAAGGGCTCCGCTGCTGGCTCTGCCGCGGCCAAGGATGTGAAGGGTGCTGCGGAGTCCAAGAAGCTCGTGGTGGGCTTTGATAAGTCCTATCCTCCGTACGGCTTTGTGGGCGACGATGGTGAGTACACCGGCTTTGATCTCGATCTGGCCAAGGCTGTTGCCGATAAGCAGGACTGGGAGGTCAAATACGAGGCCATCGACTGGGACGCCAAGGATACGCTGCTTAACTCGGGCGCCATCAACTGCATCTGGAACGGCTTTACCATGGAGGGGCGCGAGGATGACTACACGTTCTCTGAGCCGTACATGCTCAACGAGCAAGTGCTCGTGGTCAAGAAGGACGCGGGCATCAAGAGCTGGGACGATCTTGCCGGCAAGACCGTGATTACCCAGACCGATTCCGCTGCGCAGGATGTGCTCGAGGGTGACCAGAAGGATCTGGCGGCGACGTTTGCCACGCTCGACACGATCGGCGAGTACAACACGGCCTTTATGCAGCTCGAGAGCGGCGCGGTCGATGCCGTGGCTTGCGACCTTTCGATTGCCCAGTATCAGCTTGCCGCCAAGCCCGATGCTTATACGCAGCTTGATGAGCCGCTGTCCAGCGAGCACTACGCCGTTGGCTTTAAGAAGGGCGACACCAAGTCGGCCGATGCTGTAGCCGAGTCGCTCAAGGCGCTCTACGAGGACGGCACGGTCAAGGACCTCTGCGATAAATATTCAAGCTATGGTTTGTCTTTCGATAATTGGGTGCTCAAGTAATGTCTATTCAGGTCATGATGCAGATGCTTGGCCAGGGTTTCTTGGTCAGTTTGCAGTTGTTTGTGCTGACGCTGTTGGGGTCGATTCCGCTGGGAATTCCCGTGGCGTTTATGCGCATGAGCAAAATCGCGCCGCTTCGCTGGATTGCGCGCATCTACATTTCGGTCATGCGCGGTACGCCGCTCATGCTGCAGATGTTTGCCATCTACTTTGCCCCGTACTACGTGTTTGGCATTTCGCTCACGCCCGATTCCAAGTGGACGGCGTGCGTCGTGGCGTTCATCATCAACTACGCCGGTTACTTTGCCGAGATCTATCGCTCGGGCTTGCAGTCCATTCCGCGCGGTCAATACGAGGCCGCCGAGGTGCTGGGCTATTCGCGCGTGCAGACGTTTCTGTATATCGTGATGCCGCAGGTCGCCAAGCGTATTCTGCCGGCGATGGGCAACGAGATTATCACGCTGGTCAAGGACACGTCGCTGGCGTTTGCCATTGGCGTGGGTGAGATGTTCTCGACGGCCAAGGCGCTGGTCGCCTCGCAGGTGAGTATGGTGCCGTTTGCGATCGCGGCGCTGATTTACTGGGTCTTTAACTTTGTGGTCGAGATGCTGCTGGGCGCCGCCGAAAAGAAGCTGGACTATTATCATGACTAACTCAGTGATGAAAATCGAAAACGCACGTAAGGCGTTTGGCGGCAATGAGGTGCTCAAGGATATCTCGCTTGAGGTGAAGCGTGGCGAGGTCGTGGCGATTATCGGGCCTTCGGGTGGCGGCAAGTCCACGCTGCTGCGGTGTGCCACGCTGCTCGAGACACTCGACGGAGGCTCGCTCTCGTTTGGTGACCTTGCCGTTGCGACGGATGCGGGTTCGGGCGCGGTCTATGCGAAGGGCGATGTGCCCAAGCAGGCGCGCTCGCGATTCGGTCTGGTGTTCCAAAATTACAACCTGTTCCCGCACTATACCGTGATGAAAAACATCATCGACGCGCCGATCCGCGTGCTTAAGCGCCCGCGCGAGCAGGCGGAAGCTCGTGCGGGCGAGTTGATCGCGCAGATGGGGCTTACGGGCAACGAGAACAAGGTGCCATGTGAGCTTTCGGGTGGCCAGCAACAGCGTGTGAGTATCGCCCGCGCCTTGGCGCTCGATCCGGAGATCCTGTTCTTTGACGAGCCGACCTCGGCACTCGATCCCGAGCTGACGGCCGAGGTGCTGCGTGTCATTAAAGACCTTGCCGCGCAGAATATGACGATGGTAATCGTGACCCACGCGATGCAGTTTGCGCGCGATGTTGCCGACCGCGTGGTCTTTATGGATGGCGGCCGCATTGTCGAGGAGGGCCCTGCCGAGCAGGTCATCGACCATCCGCGTGAGCAGCGCACCCGTGAGTTCTTGAGCCGTATCGAGGGATAGGCTCAGGTATTTACTCAACTATTAATTGAGGCGAAGCCGTCGCAGGTCTTACGGTCTGTGGCGGCTTTTTGTTTGCATCGACGGGGTTCAATAATCGCCTCACAAGCTTGTCTCTTCCTCTCGCCGCCTGTATTCATACGTGCGCCGAAAGGTATGCATGGACGGCCGCCCGTGAGGGTAGGGTGGTGGCATAGGACATTTGGAGGGTGAGTCGGCTCGGTTGCCGACCATGCTGCTCCCGGGATGGCACCGACCGCGAACTCTCCCCGTTGGCGTCGCGCATTGCGCGCGGCCCTGCAAGGAGGTCATCATGGGTGCTCCCAAGACCGGCAATGTAAGGAACGTGGTGCTCGTAGGCCAAGGCGGGGTGGGCAAGACTTCACTCGCCGAGGCCATGCTCCACCTTTCCGGCAAGACCGCCCGCCTGGGCGGCCACGACGGTACCAAGCCCACGCTCGACTATGACCCTGAAGAGGTCAAGCGTTCATTCTCCATCTCGACGACCATCGCGCCGATCGACTGGAAGGGCGCGCGCATCAATGTGCTCGATGCCCCGTGCTACCCCGATTTTATCGGCGACGCCTTTGCCGCGATGAGTGTTTGCGAGACGGCTCTGTTTGTGGTCGACGCCGAGGCCGGCCCGCAGCCTACGACGGTTAAGCTCTGGTATGCCGCCGAGGACCTGCGCCTGGCGCGTGCGGTGTTCGTAAACCGCCTGTCGCGCTCCGAGGCCAGCTTTGCGACCACGATGGACCTGCTGCAGGAGCGCTTTGGCACGCGACTGGGCGCCGTGACCCTTCCCTGGGGCGAGGGCGAGGACTTTGATGGCATCATCGACCTGGTGCGCATGAAGGCGCGCCATTGCAACGGCGCCGAAGCCGTTGAGTCGGAGATTCCCGAGGAGTATCGTGCCCAGGCCGAGGAGGCCCATGACCATCTGTGCGAGCTGGTGGCCGAGGCTGACGACGAACTGATGATGAAGTACTTGGAAGGCGAGGAGACGCTGACGCAGGAGGAGCTTGAGGGCTTGCTGTCGAAGGCGATTGCCGAGCGCATCTTTGTGCCGGTCTTTGCGGGCGATTGCATTAAGGAGCAGGGCGTCAACTCGCTGATGGACGACATCGCCACGTACTTCCCGGCGCCGACGGACTACGGCGAGATGCCGCTCATCGACGGTGATTCGCTCAAGATTTCGAGCGACGATGACCGTCCGGTGGCGTTTGTGTTTAAGACGCTGGCCGATCCGCAGCAGGGTCGCATCAGCTTTATCAAGGTGCTGACGGGTACGCTTGAGCCGGGTCTTGAGCTGATCAACGCGCGTACCCGCAAGAGCGATCGTCTGGCTCACCTGTATGTGATGTGCGGCCGCGACATGACCGAGGTCGGTCACGCCTATGCCGGCGACATCATCGTGGCGCCCAAGCTGGCGGCCGAGACGGGCGATACGCTCTCCATTACCGGTAAGGTCGAGGCTGCGGCGTTTAAGTTCCCCAACTCGCAGTACCGCATTGCCATCGAGGCCGAGAACCGTGGCGACGAAGAGAAGCTCTATACGTTTATCGAGAAGGCGTGCAAGGCTGATCCGACCATGAGCATCGATCGTGACGAGGAGACGGGCCAGACTATCATCTCCGCCGTTGGTGAGGCGCAGGTTTCGGTGCTGCTCAACCGTTTGGAGGATCGCACCAAGGTCGTGG
>CABRZJ010000097.1:0-5402 GCA_902475425.1 uncultured Collinsella sp. | reverse complement strand
TGTATCCCTCGGCTAACTTAGGGCATAATGCAAAAAGTGCGACATGGCTAACTTACGGAGGCGCACCGACGGTGCACGGTCAGCCGGTCGCTTGCATCCACTACGTTTCCAAGTGAGAGGGAGACAACATGAGCGATATTTTGGACGTCTACGGTCGCGAGGTGCTCGACAGCCGCGGCAATCCCACCGTCGAGGTCGAGGTCGTGCTCGAGGACGGCAGCTTTGGCCGCGCAATGGTGCCTTCGGGTGCTTCGACCGGCGCCTTTGAGGCCTGCGAGCTGCGCGATGGCGACAAGGGCCGCTACCTGGGCAAGGGCGTTTCGCAGGCCGTCGAGCACGTCAACAACGAGTGCGCCGATGCCGTCGTGGGCCTCGATGCCTTCGATCAGCGCGCCGTCGATGCCGCGCTGATCGCTGCGGATGGTACCCCCAACAAGACCAAGCTCGGCGCCAACGCCATCCTGGGCGTGTCGCTGGCCGTTGCCCGCGCCGCTGCCGAGTCGGCTGGCCTGTCGCTGTGCCAGTACCTGGGCGGCGTCAACGCTCATCTGCTGCCCACACCTATGATGAACATCCTCAACGGCGGCGTGCATGCCGACAATAACGTCGACTTCCAGGAGTTCATGATCATGCCGGTGGGCGCCCCGAGCTTTGCCGAGGGCCTGCGTTGGTGCGCCGAGGTCTACCATACCCTCAAGGGCGTGCTGCACGAGGCCGGCCTGGGCGGCGGTGTGGGCGACGAGGGCGGCTTTGCCCCCAACCTTAAGACCAATGCCGAGCCGTTCGAGTACATCACCAAGGCCGTTGAGAAGGCTGGCTTTAAGCCCGGCGTCGACTTCATGTACGCCATGGACCCGGCCTCGACCGAGTTCTACAACGCCGAGACCGGCATGTATGAGCTCAAGGGCGAGGGCGTGGAGTACACGAGTGCCCAGATGGTTGATTACTGGGAGAAGCTCGTCGACACCTATCCCATCATTTCTATCGAGGACGGCATGGCCGAGGAAGACTGGGACGGCTGGGTCGAGCTTACCCGCCGCATTGGCAACAAGGTGCAGCTGGTGGGCGACGACCTGTTCGTCACCAACACCGAGCGCCTCAAGAAGGGCATCGAGCTGGGTGCCGCCAACGCGATCCTGGTCAAGGTCAACCAGATCGGCACGCTCACCGAGTCACTCGAGGCCATCGAGACCGCCAAGGAGGCCGGCTACGCTTGCATCGTGAGCCACCGTTCCGGCGAGACCGAGGACTCCACGATCGCCGACCTGGTCGTGGGCGTCAACGCCGGCCAGATCAAGTCGGGCGCACCGTGCCGCAGCGACCGTATCGCCAAGTACAACCAGCTCATCCGCATCGAGGACGAGCTTGAGGGCAGTGCGCGCTACGCCGGCAAGGCCGCGTTCTACAACATTCGCTAAACGGGCGAATTTGGCGAGGGGGAGGCTGACTCGGTTCCGCCCCGCCTTGGCTGGATGCTGCAAAGCGCCATGGGCGCTGGGCCATATGGCTCAGCGCCTTTTTTATGTCGAGCAAAGGCTGGCGAAGGCGGTGCGGGTGCTCGTGCTATAACTAAAGGACTTAGCGCAAACAAACCTCAACCGCACAAGGCGCACATGGATCAGATTTACGACAACAGGTACTATTCCGCCGGTTCGCGCGAGCCGTCGCCTCGCCGTGCGCGCACGGTGCAGCTCGGTGGGTCCGCCTACGCCGGCGTCGACCGCTCCACGCAGCGCCCGACAAGTACCTCGCGCCCCAATGCTCAATCGAATACTTCGACAGATGGACCGGTGCGCCCGGCACGTTCGTCGCATGCGTCGCGTCCCTCGACTCAGGCACACGACAAATCGAGCAGGCCCTCGAACCGTTTTTCGGGCTCGGACTTTATGCGCTACGCCAACGACAACGCGGTGGTCAAGGCGATCTATGACTTTACGCATGGCTCTCTGCGTCCGCTGTTTATCGGTATCGTGGTGGCGCTGGTGCTCGTGAGCCTGTATTTTCCCGTGCGCGATCTGTACGTGGCAAAGCGTTCGAGCGATATCTTGGCCAAGCAGGTCGAGATTCGCCAGCAATACAATGATGAGCTGCAAAAAAGCGTCGACAAGCTGCTCTCGGAGGAGGGTATCAAGGACGCGGCGTCCGAGGACCTGGGCCTGGTGATGCCCGGCGAGAAGAAGATTGACGTGCTAGGCTTGGACGACGATTCGGACTCGTCGTCGAGCAAAAAGTCATCAAACGCCAAGAAGGCCAGCGAAGTGGCCAAGGAAATCGGAGAAGTCGGCAAGGACGCGCCGTGGTATATCCAGGCGCTCGACATGCTGTTTGGGTTTAACGGCGTCGAGGGCCAGACGGTCGTGTCCAACGGCAAATAGCGCCCGGAGGGGAGCCCGCAATGACAAATTGCAAACGCTATAAGGTAGCCGCGATCGACCTGGGGACGGTGTCGTCGCGACTGGTGCTGGCGCAGGTCGAGGCCGGGGCAATCGTGGAATCGTCCAAGCATACCGAGATTACCGACCTGGGCGAGGGCGTGGACGCGACGGGGCGCTTCTGCGAGGCGGCGGTCGAGCGCGTGCTCGCTGCGTGCCGTACGTTTGTGAACGAGGCGCGCGCCTTTGGGGCCGTGTGCGTCTGCACCACGTGCACGAGTGCCGCGCGCGATGCGTCCAATGCCGCGTTGCTGCTGGATGGCCTGCGCGAGTTGGGGCTCGAACCACAGGTGATTCCGGGCGAGGTCGAGGCGCGCCTGACATTTTTTGGCGTGGCGCACGACTTTGCCGGCGAGCGCATCATCGTCGCGGATTCGGGCGGCGGCTCCACGGAGCTCGCGACGGGCGTATACGCTCCGGAGCGCAGCGTCTTTGCGCTGGAGGGAACGCGCTCGCTGGACATCGGTTGCCGTCGCGTGACGGAGCGCTTTTTCTCCGCGCTGCCGCCGTCGACGAATGAGCTTGCGGTTGCCGCCGCGTGGGCGAGCGAGCAGTTCTCCGCCTATTTTGAGGGCCTGCCTGTCGACTTTGAGCGCGCCGAGCGCCTCGTCGCGGTGGGCGGTACCGTCACCACGCTCGTGGCGCTGATCCACGAACTGGAGCCGTACGACTCGAGCTTTGTGCACCTGCGCGAGCTTTCGATGGAGCAGATCTCGGCCGCCATCGATCGTATATCTACGCTGGATGTGGAGGGTATCGCCGCGCTACCGGGTGTACAGCCCAAACGCGCGGGCGTGATTCTGGCTGGCGCCGTGGTGATCCGCGAGCTCATGCGTGCCGGCGGTTACGACATGCTCACCGTAAGCGAGAACAGCCTCCTCGCCGGTATGGCCGCCACCATCAACGAGACCCTCGACGGCGCGACTCCCACCATCGCATGGACTCCCAGCCTCAGCGCCCTCTAAATAAGTTGCGGTGAAATACGGACTAAAATCGCCCTTTCGGGCGCCAAACAGTCCCTATTCCACCGCAACTCAACAGCCGGCACCTGGGGACAGTCCTTGCGGGGCGTCCCCACAGCGCCTATGCCAGCTTGTCGATTTGCCCAATCTCCCAAAGCGGAATATTGACGAGCATGCCCTCGTCTCTATATGCCGCCAGGGAGCTCCTCACGCAACGCTCGAGCTTGAATTTTTCGCAGGCTATTTTCAGACTCTTCGCTTTAAGGTTCTCTGCCGCCTTGACCTCAAGCGGAAGCACGGTTCCCGCATGGTCGATGGCAAAGTCGGTTTCGGCATTGCCAGAGGTAGAGGACCAATACGCGGGAGTTTTGTCCTGGAGCAAAAGCTCCTGCGCGACGTATTGTTCGGTCAGCGAACCTTTGAACTCGGTAAAAACAGCGGATCCGTTAAGAACGATGGCCGGAGAGAGACCGGAGAGCGCTCCGAGGATGCCGGTGTCGATGCAGAACAGTTTGAAGCCCGAGAGGTCTTCGTAGCTCGAGAGCGGCGCCTTTAGAGCGGAAACACGTGGCACCTTATGAACGATTCCGTAGTCCGTGAGCCACTGGAGGCTTTCCTCGAAATCGCGTGCGCGCGCTCCGGGGCGAAGGGCGCCATAGACAAACTTCTTGTTCTCTTTGGCAAGCTGGCCGGGAAGGGATTTCCAAACCAACCTCATGCGCTCGATGATGCGGGCGGGTGCATGTTTGCCAAAATCGGATTCGTAAGCCTCGATGATTTGCTGCTGAAGCCTTCGGGCTTCGATGAAGTCGCGTGTCTCGGCGAAAGCGGAGACAACTTCGGGCATACCGCCGACAACAAGGTATTCCTTGAGCAAGTGTTCGAGCTTTTCGGTAACGTTTGCTAGAAGGTTCATGTCTGCGGCAAGGATGGCGTCGGCGAGCGGGTCGCCGTCGACGGCACGAACGAACTCGGCGAACCCCATGGGACGCATGGTGAGCTGGTCGATTTTGCCGACGGGAAATGACTCGTTTTCGCGTCGGAGCGCGAGGCCCATATAGGAACCGGCTGCTACGATGTGGTATTCGGGTGCAAGCTCGTTGAAGTACTTGAGCGAGGTGATCCCGCGCGGGGCCTCTTGGATCTCGTCGAAGATGATGAGCGTGTCTGCTGGCGTTACAGTTTGGCCACGTAGGAGTTCTATCTGGGAGATGATGCGCTTGGGGTCGAGGTCCCCATCGAACAGCGAGCGTGTGCTCGGCTCGAGCATAAAGTCAAAACGAATGACGTTTCGATACTGCTGGCTTGCGAATTCGTTAAGAAGCCAAGTCTTTCCTGTCTGGCGGGCTCCCTTAAGCAAGAGAGGTTTGCGATTCGTCCTTGATTTCCAAGCGATAAGTTCGCTCATAAGCTGTCGCTGCATATTGCCTCCCAACCCTCTCGGTTAGTATAAGGCCATTTGGGTGTTTCCATCGGAAAATGTGCGAGACAACCACGTTTTTCCATCGGAAAATGTGCGAGACAACCACGTTTTTCCATCGGAAAATGTGGTAGGAAACTCATTGGGTGGGCGGAAAAAGTAGTCAAAAAAGCCCCGTCCCAAATGAGCTGCTCTGCAGTTGACGGCGTCCAAAAGAAACGAGCCCGCATCCCTGGGGAACACGGGCTCGCAAGCAATCATATGGTAGGGGCGGTGGGACTCGAACCCACAATCCTTGCGGCGAGAGATTTTAAGTCTCCTGCGTATGCCAATTCCGCCACGCCCCCGTGAGACTAGAAGTCTAGCACAAGCCGTCCGTTACGCGTTGACGGCCATCGAGTGTTGGCCCGACTTCTCCAGGAACTCTTGGAACTTTGCCTCGTCGCCCTTGTTTTGATACTGCAGGGCCAGCAGGTACTCCAGTCGGCAGCGCTTGACCGGGTCGTCGCCGACATCCTCGAGCATGCGCTCCAGCTCGGGAATGTCGTTGTGGCGCTTGAGGATCATCGTGTCGTACATCAGCTGGCA
>CABRZJ010000096.1:0-5434 GCA_902475425.1 uncultured Collinsella sp. | reverse complement strand
GATAGGGTATAACTCTACTCAACCGCTAGGGATTTTATTGAGAAAGGTGTTCTACCATGAGCAAGAACCTCTCCCAGCAGGTCGTTCTCGACCGCCGCGGCTTCGTTGCCGCCACCTTCGCAACCGTCGCCGGCCTTGGTCTTGCCGGCTGCTCCGACACCAGCGCCGAGGCCGACAAGGGTTCCGCCGCCGGCTCTTCCAAGAGCTCCAATGATACCGAGGCTTCCACCACGCTCGACGCTAAGGCATTCGACAAGCTCGTCGACAACGGCCCCAAGGCCGATGACGACGCCATCGCCGCCAGCACCTGGGCCACGGCCGTCAAGGACGCCGGCGTCTTTAAGATCGGTGGCGTTCAGACCTCCACGCTCTTCTCCCTCCTCAACGAGAAAGACGGTCAGACCCGCGGCTTCGACGCCGGTATCGCACAGCTCCTGTCCAACTACATCCTGGGCGAGAACAAGGTCGAGATCACCCAGGTAACCTCGGACACGCGTGAGTCCGTCCTGCAGAACGGCCAGGTCGACGCTGTCTTTGCCACCTACACCATTACCGATGAGCGCAAGAAGCTCGTCTCCTTTGCCGGTCCCTACTACTACACCCAGCAGGCCATCCTGGTACTCGCCGATAACGACGACATCAAGAGCGTCGACGACCTGGCCGACAAGAACGTCGCCGTCCAGTCCGGCTCCAACGGCCCCGCTATCCTGGAGGAGTTCGCCCCCAAGGCCAGCCAGCAGGAGTTCAAGACCGACGAGGAGGCCCGCCAGGCACTCCAGCAGGGCCGCGTTGACGCCTACGTCATCGATAACAACATGCAGCAGAGCGCCCTGGTCCGCGAGCCCGGCAAGTACAAGATCGCCGGCAAGCCCTTCGGCAGCAAGGAGCCCTATGGCATCGGTCTGCCGCTCGATTCCGACGGCGTCGCCTTTGTCAACGACTTCCTTAAGAAGATCGAGGACGATGGCACCTGGACCGAGCTGTGGCAGATCTGCATCGGCGACCGTACGGGCGACACCAATGTTCCCGAGCTGCCCGAGATCGGGGCCTAGGCAGCGAGCCTGGTAACGGCCGCAACGAAACCACATGGAAACGCATGATGCGCTTTATTGCGGTAAACTGTTTCCTCACTGAGTTGTCGGGGCTTCCGTACACACGGGAGCCCCTTTCCTTATCGGCAGGAGGTCCGCATGAGTCTCTCCGAGCTCTGGTCGCTCTATGGCCAGAACTATATCGACGCGCTGCTAGCAACCTGGGGCATGACGCTTGAGTCGTTTGCCATCGCCATGGTGCTGGCCGTCGCCGTCACCGTGATGCGTGTGTCGCCGCTCAAGCCGCTGCGCGTCTTTGGCGACCTGTATGTCCAGGTCTTCCGCAACATCCCCGGCATCGCACTGCTCATCATCGTCGTCTATGCGCTGCCGCCGCTCAAGGTCGTTCTGCCCTACCGCACCTGCGTTATCGTCGCCACGGTCCTTTTGGGCTCGGCCTTTGGTTCCGAGAACTTTATGAGCGGCATCAACACCGTCGGCGTCGGCCAGGTGGAAGCAGCACGTTCGCTCGGCATGAGCTTTAACCGTATCCTCGCCAAAATCGTGACCGTCGGCGTTGGCCAGGTGGAAGCCGCCCGCTCGCTGGGCATGAGCTTTAACCGCATCCTCGCCAAGATCGTGATTCCGCAGGCGCTGCGCTCGAGCGTGCTGCCCATGACCAACCTCTTTATCGCCGTCATGCTCACCACCGCGCTCGGCAGTCAGGTACCGCTTAAACCGCAGGAGCTCACCGGCGTGGTGAGCTACATCAACACGCGCTCGCTCGGCGGCGTCGCCGCGTTCTTTATCTCGGCGCTCGGCTACCTGGGCACGGCCTTTGTGGTGAGCCACATTGGCAACTACATCGATAAGAAGGTGAGGATCCTCCGATGAGCAAGCACTCCACCTCCGCGCTCACCATGCGCGATGCGCTCTACGAGGCTCCCGGCCCCAAGATGCGCGCCAAGATTCGCATCGGCACCGCCATCTCGCTTGTTGCCGTCGCCGCGCTCGTCGTCCTCGTGTTGCAGCGCTTTTATGTGACCGGTCAGCTTTCGGTCCACTATTGGTATTTCTTTACGCACCTCACCACCTGGAAGTTCCTGCTTGCCGGCTTTGAGGGCACCGTTAAAGTCGCACTCACCGCCGGCGCCATCGCGCTGGTGCTGGGCTTAGCCCTTATGCTCGGCCGTACCAGCGACATTAAGCCGCTGCAGCTGGTCTGCCGTGTGCTCACCGACTTCTTCCGTGGCGTGCCGAGCCTGCTGTTCATCTACTTCTTCTTTTTGGTGCTGCCCCAGTACAAGATCGCGCTGCCGTCGTTTTGGATGCTCACGCTTCCCGTCGCGCTCGCTGCCGCCGGCGTGCTGGCCGAGATTTTCCGCGCCGGCGTCAACGCCGTACCGCGCGGGCAGGTCGAGGCGGCCCAGGCGCTCGGTCTCTCCAAGGCTAAAATCACCTTTAAAATCGTGTTGCCGCAGGCGATTCGGTTTATTATCCCGTCGTTGATTTCGCAGCTTGTGGTCGTAGTCAAAGACACCACCGTCGCCTACGTGGTGAGCTACCCCGACCTCATGCAAAATGCCCGCGTGCTCATCACCAACTACGACGCCCTTGTGTCGGTCTACCTGGTGATCGCGGTCATCTATATCCTCATCAACGTCGCGATTAACAAGGCCGCTGTCTACGTTTCGCACAAGACCGGCGTGACCATCATCCGCTAACGCTTTACCATTTCGAGTCATAAGGAGCCGAGCACCATGGCACAGAGCACCTCTTCCACCGGCAATCAGCCGCTGATCGAGCTCAGACACGTCGATAAGCACTATGGCGATCTGCACGTCCTCAACGACATCAATCTGTCGGTCGACCGCGGCGAGGTCGTCGTTGTGATTGGACCCTCGGGCTCGGGTAAGTCGACCATGTGCCGCACCATCAACCGCCTGGAAACCATCGACTCGGGCGAGATCCTCATCGAGGGCCAACCCTTGCCGCAGGAAGGCAAGGACCTTGCCCGCATGCGTGCCGAGCTGGGCATGGTGTTTCAGCAGTTCAACCTGTTCGCACATATGACCGTACTGCAGAACGTCATGCTGGGACCGGTCGATGTGCTGGGCGATCGACTCGGGCGAGATTCTCATCGAGGGCGAGCCCCTGCCGCAGGAAGGCAAGGACCTTGCCCGCATGCGTGCCGAGCTGGGCATGGTATTTCAGCAGTTCAACTTGTTCGCACATATGACCGTACTGCAGAACGTCATGTTGGGGCCGGTCGATGTGCTGGGCGTGTCCAAGGAGGAAGCTCGTGAGCGCGCCATGGACCTGCTGAGCCGCGTGGGCGTGGCCGAACAGGCCGACAAGGTACCCGCACAGCTTTCGGGCGGCCAGCAACAGCGCGTGGCCATCGCCCGTTCACTCGCCATGCAGCCCAAGGCCATGCTTTTTGACGAGCCCACGAGTGCCCTTGACCCCGAAATGATCAACGAGGTGCTCGAGGTCATGGTCCGTCTTGCCCAGCAGGGCATGACGATGATCGTCATCACGCACGAGATGAACTTCGCCCGCCGCGTGGCCGATCGCGTCGTCTTTATGGCTGACGGCCAGATCGTGGAAACCGGCACGCCCGACGAGTTCTTCGACCACCCCCAGACCAAGCGTGCCCAGGACTTCCTCAACTCCATCAAGGGCCACTAACCAGACCGCTCACCCGCCCGCCATGCCCATCCAAACTCGAAAGCTACACCTATGATCGGAACTCGCACTTCATCGTCATACACCCCGCACGTCGACGTCGCCCCCGCCGACCGTCCGCTCATCCTCGTCGCGCCGCGTTGGGAAGAGGCAAAACCGTTTTTGAGCGAGACGCTCTCCCCCAACGAGGAAATCGAGCCGTTTTTGAGCGAGACGCTCTCCCCCAACGAGGAAATCGCCAGCGTCTTTGTCGATGCCATTCTTGCCGCCGGCGGCCTGCCGCTGCAGATGTCCATCACCGAGGACATTGAGGTCATCCGTCATTACGTCGATATCGCCGACGGCATCGCCATCCCCGGCGGCCCCGATGTCAATCCCAAACGTTGGGGCGATGATCGACCCTACGACCCCACCCTCTGCTGCGAGATCCGCGATTGCTTTGAGTTTAAGCTAGTCGGCGAGGTGCTCCGCGCCAAAAAGCCGCTCTTTACCACCTGCCGCGGCACACAGCTGCTCAATGTCGCCACTGGCGGCACCCTGTGCATGGACGTGCCGAGCCTGGGCGCTCGCGAGGGCCGCACGCAGTGGCGCCATACCCACGTGCTCAACGACCCCGTGCATCCCGTCGAGGTCGTGCCGGGTTCGCTTCTGGAGCGCGCGCTTGGCGGGCACAGGCTGATCCAGACCAACTCGGCACATCACTGCTGCGTCGATCGTCTGGGTAAAAGCACGCGCTTGGTCGCCAAGGCAACCGACGGTGTTCCCGAGTGCATCGAGGTCGAAGGCCAACCCTTCTGCCTGGGCGTGCAATGGCATCCCGAGTACACCTGGCAGACGCTCGAAACCGACTTTAACCTCTGGAAGTCGTTTGTCGAGGCGGCAGCCAAGGTCAAGCAGGCCCGCTAGCACGCGAACCACAAAACAGATAAGGGCGCCCCGCCGGCCACATGGTCCGGCGGGGCGCCCTTTTACCTATATGCTGCCTGCACGCAGCCCAAGGCCCGCAAGCTCTTATTCGGCCGCCTCGCGCAGGGCCGACATCGTAGCCGCATATTGCTGCTGCAGCGCATGCATTCCCTCGCGAGCGCCGTCAACGGCATCGGCGCCGCGCAGCGCCTCGGTCACCACGACCGCCGGCTCGTACAGATTATCGAATCCCAGGTTCTGGCTCACGCCCTTGAGCGTATGCGCTGCCATAAACGCACCTTCGGCGTCTCCCGCCGCCATGGCGGCCTCCAGCTTGTCCATGCTCTCGTCATCCAAAAACTTGAGGGCAAAGCGGCTAAGCATCTCCTCGCCCATCAGCCGAGCGCACGCGTCTTCATAATTAGCGCCGATCTTCTCATACGCCTCACGCATGGAAATCATGGGTTAAACTCCTTTGGTCAAACTAAATCGTGGGAAATGCGACGACGTCGGCGGGGCGTGCCAACGTCTCGGCAATACGGTCTTGCACCTCGAGCAGACAGTCGAGCAACAGCGGGTTAAACTCACCGCACTTACCGTCCAAGATCATCTGGATCGCCTCCTTGTGCGGGATAGCGTCCTTGTACACGCGCACGCTCGTCAGAGCATCGTACACGTCGGCCACCGAAACCACCTGTGCGGCAATGGGAATATCGTCGCCCTTAAGGCCATCGGGATAACCCTTGCCGTCCCAGCGCTCGTGGTGCCAACGCGCAATCTGGTACGCATATTCCATAAGCGCATTGCCG
>CABRZJ010000095.1:0-5565 GCA_902475425.1 uncultured Collinsella sp. | reverse complement strand
AGGCGGTCAACGAGCTGTGCGGTGTTCAGATTTCCCACTATGCCGAGGTCAGCTTCGACGGTATGCAGGCGCTGATTGATTCGGTTGGCGGTATCGACATTAACGCAACCGATGATGTTGACGACCCCGAGCACCTGGATATTAAGATTACCGCTGGTCAGCAGCATATGGACGGCGCCACCGCCCTTACCTATGCCCGCTGCCGCTACACCTATGCCGACGGCGACTACACGCGCATGCGCCACCAGCGTCAGGTGCTTGGCGCCCTTGCCAACCAGATTCTCAATAACTTCGATGCCACGAAGATCTTTGGCCTGGTTAATTCGCTGTCCGATATGCTCGTGACCGATATGAGCGTTCAGGATATCGTGGCTACGGTCAATGCCATGCGCGGTATGGATGTCGACGGCATCTACTCGGCCAACCTGCCCTCGTATGCCGACGACAGCACCATGATCGACGGTGTGAGCTACGTCTTTGTCTACGAGGACGAGCTCAAGGAAATGATGGAGCGCGTCGATGCCGGCAAGGATCCCAAGGGTCCCAACACCATGGGTCTTTCCGACGGTTCCAGCTCTACGATCGGCGACCTGAACAACAACACGTCTGACGACTACGCAAACGGTACCGCAACCTCATCGGTCAGCTCTGACGATTCCGATGACTCAAGCGATTCGAGCGATTCGGACTACTACGAAGAGCCCACCGGCGACGGCAACGGCTACGAAGCCAACTACTAGAGTTACGCGGTTTTACCAAACCGCGTAACCAGTTGACGCTGCAAACCCGCCAGAGCGGCAATCTGCCTTTCAACTTCGGCGGCATGATCAAAAGATCAATGCCACCTCGTTTCAAGGCACCTTGCTCGCTCTGGCGGGTTTTCGCTGTCGGTGCCAAAACATCGGCGTAACACTTGGCACATGGGTAGTCATTGGGGACGTTCTTAAACGACTGGTCAAAGGGGGCACTCTTGATGCACTTGGCACTTGGGGACGTTCCTTTTGTACCGGCAGTTTGGGACACTCCTTGCTTCAAGAGGCTGGCGTGCGTCAACCTATTCTCGTTGCAGTAAAAAAACCGCCCCGTTCTCGGTTGAGGACGGGGCGATTCGTCTTTTAGGGTTGTGCAGCTAGGCTTATGCGAAGCGGGCGACGAGTTCCTGGAGGACGTCGGTCATCTTGACGAGCGAGCTGACCGGGACAAACTCGTTAACGCCGTGGTAGCAGTAGCCGCCCGTGGAAAGGTTGGGGCAGGGCAAGCCGCGAAACGACAGCTGCGCACCGTCAGTACCACCGCGAATCGGCAGCACCTGGGGCTCAATGCCGCAGGTAAGGTAGGCTTCCTTGGCGATATCGATAAGCTCCGGGTAGTCACGCACGATCTCGGCCATGTTGCGGTACTGGTGCTTAATCTCGACTGTTACGAGTTCCTCACCCAGGCGCTGGTTGAGCAGTGCTGCGGCGGCATCCATCAGCTCGAGCTTCTGCTGGAACTTTGCCGCGTCGTGGTCGCGAACGATATAGCGCGCCGTAGCGTGGTCGACGGTTGCAGACACGCCCTCAAGATGATAGAAGCCCTCGTAGCCCTCGGTGTATTCCGGGCGCTGCGCATAAGGGAGCAGCGCGTTAAAGTCGCAGAACAGATTGCCCGCGTTGACCATGCGGCCCTTGGCGTCACCGGGATGGATGGACTGGCCCTCAAAGCGAACGGTTGCCTCGGCGGCGTTAAAGCACTCCCACTCCAGCTCGCCAATGGGACCGCCGTCGACCGTGTAGGCGTACTTGCAGCCGAAGGCCTCGATGTCCAACAGCTCGGCGCCGTGACCGATCTCTTCGTCTGGGCAAAAACAAATGCCGAGTGCGGGGTGGGGCAGCGAGGGGTCCTGAGCGATACGCGCGACAAGCGCCATGATCTCGGCGACGCCGGCCTTGTCGTCAGCGCCCAGCAGTGTGGTGCCGTCACTGCAGACCAAGTCCTCACCCACAAGGTCGTTCAGGGCGGGAAGCTTGGCGGTGCTCATGGCCACGGGCTTGCCGTCAACGGTACCGCAGACCAGATCGCCGCCTTCGTAGTGCACAATGTGCGGCTTCACACCGGCGCCCGGCGCAACCTCGGTGGTGTCGAGGTGTGCGATCAGACCCAGGGCGGGCTTGTCCTCCGCACCCGCGCTCGCAGGAATATGCGCGCAGACGTAGGCATGCTCGGTCACATGGGCATCGGCCGCGCCGAGTTCGCGCAGCTCCTTGGCCAAGATGTTGGCAAGGTCAAACTGAACGTTGCTCGAAGGCACCTGGTCGCAGTTTGCATCCTCGGATTGCGTGTTGATTTGGACGTAGCGCAAAAAGCGCTCAAGGACGTCGGGGTTCGTGGCGTTGTTTTCCATAAAGACCGCTCCAATCTTGGTCGTCGTGTGCAACAAGAACTCTAGCACGGTATGCCACGGCATACCGCGACACTTGGATGGGGTAGAATCAGCCTTTGAAAGCAGAAGGGACGGAAGGTCATGGATACGACAAATAGCTCGCGCGAGCTGCACCTAACGGTGGCGAACGAAGACTACTTGGAGTGCATGGTTCGCATCGAAAGCGAAGAAGGGGAGACCAATGGCGTGCGATCGGTCGACATCGCGCAACGTCTTGGTGTCTCCAAGGCATCGGTCAATAAGGCGGTTTCGGCGCTTAAGGCGTCCGAGCTTGTCGAGCAATCGCATTACGGCAAGGTCATCCTGACCGACCGTGGTCGCGAGGTTGGCACGGCTATCTGGTACCGTCATCGCCTTATCCGCACGTTTTTGGTCCAGGAGCTCGGCGTCGATTTTGAGCGGGCCGATTCCGAGGCGTGCATGATGGAACATGCGCTTTCCGAGGACACGATGAGCCGCTGGCTTGCCTATCTCGAAAAGCAGGGAATCAGCGTCGAGGAATAGCGAAACACATATATGGATACGAGTTATTACAACCGCCCCGGCGGCGAGGAACTTATGCGCCGCATGTCGAGCGAGACCCTGTTGACGCAGGGCCCCATGGGCAGCGTGCTGATGAGTGAATACGATGCCGCCGACATCCCACCGGCGTTTTGGAACCTTGCCGAGCCGCAGACTGTTTCTCGTATCCATCGCCTGTATGTCGCCGCCGGTGCGCAGGTGCTCATTACCAATACCTTTCAGGCATCAAGCTATGCCCTCAAGCAAGATCAGATTACGCCGTCCGTGGCTGAGGTCAATCGCGGTGCCGTCGACGATGCACGCCAGGCGCACCCTCAGCTGCTGCTGGGCTCGATGGGCCCGATCGGCATTGAGTGGTTTGCCGAAGACTCTGCCGAGTATCGAGAAATCCGAGGCATTTCGCGAGAGCAGGCATACGCCCTGCTCAATGCTGGTGTTGACGGTCTGCTGATCGAGACGGTGACGTCTATCCGTAATTTGCAGCCCATGCTTGCCGGCGCCCAGGATGCCGCCGACGGCATGCCTGTTTTGGTGAGTTTTGTCGTTGACGATAAAGGCGACCTGCTAGGCGATGGTCTCAACATCGAGGCTGCTGTTTTGTACGCCGAAAAGCACGGCGCAAGCTCGGTTGGCGTTAACTGCTGTTCACTTGCGGCCGCGAACGTGGCGGTACCCAGGATGGTTGCATCGGCGACTACGCCCGTCACGGTACGCCCCAACGTGGGCGATCCGGTTCAAACTCAGGATGGCCCTGTGTGGCGCGAGAACCCCGAAGCCTTCGCGCGCGCTTGCATCGAATGGAGGCATGCCGGTGCCGCAATGGTGGGCAGTTGCTGTGGAACCACGGCGATCACCACGGCGGCGATGGCCGAGGCGCTCGATATATAAAGGTCAAAACCGCTCCATACGGGGCGGTTTTTTTATTGCTTGCACATCGTCAGTAGCATTTGCCCAAATAGTGAATGCCGGTTTTGGCAGGTTGCTGGGCGAGCGTTGCGGGTATACCCCATGCGTACCATGATCCAAACACTGTGAGGTGTCTGCGCGTGTGCGCGATAATTCATTTTGGAACTGACGGTTGGCGCGCCCGCGTCGACGACGACTTTACCGCCGACAACGTTGCCCGCATTGCCGATGCCGTCGGCGAGTTGTGGCAAAAGACCAATCCCGGCAAAACAGTATATATAGGGTTCGACACCCGGCCGCAGGCGCGCGAGTTCGCTGAGCTTGCGGCAGGCGTGCTTGCGGCTCACGGATTGGACGCAGTGCTCGCATCTCGGCCTGTCCCGACCCCCGCCCTCACGTGGGCGGCGGCGTATGACGGCGAGGCCTGCGGTGCGCTCATGGTGACGGGGTCCCATCATCCGCAGGGGTATCTGTGCCTTAAACTACGCATGGGAGATGGCTCGACGGCCAATCAGGATGTCATCGAAGAGCTCGAAGAGACCATGGCCCCCGAGCCGATGGGGATCGAGGAAAGCTATCGCACCGCGGATATTATTCCTGACTATATGCAGGCGGTGGCGTCGTTTGTCGATGCCGAGGCCATTCGAGCCGCTCACCTGCGTGTGGTGGTTGACCCCATGGGCGGCGCGGCCCAGGGATATCTTGCCGACCTGCTGCGGGAGCTAGGCGTCGAGGTGCACGAGATTCATGCCGGAGAGTCGTCCGATCAAGAGGACATTTGCCCCGACCCTGTTGAGCCATGGGTGGACGCTTGCGAGCGTGCAGTTGTCGAGGACGGGGCGTGCGCGGGCCTGGTGACCGACGGCGATGCCGATCGTATCGGCGCGGTCGACGAACGCGGTAGATATATACATCCGCATCAAATCATGGCGCTTGTTTTGGGCGACCTCGTTCAATTCCGCAATTTGGAGGGGCGCGTCGTCGTCAATCTTTCATGCTCGACGCTCGTGCGTCGCATTGCCGAGGCGCTTGGCTGTCGCGTGACCGTTAAGCCGGTCGGTTTCAAATATATAGCTGCAGAGATGAAGAAGGGCGGCGTCCTCATGGGAGGCGAGGAGGCCGGCGGCATCGGCATCGCCGCGCATATGCCCGAGCGCGATGGAATCCTTGCTTGTCTGATTCTGTGTGAGCTTATGGCAAAGACGGGCGCGCCCTTGGGCGTTTTGGTCGATCAGCTCGAGGCCAGTTTTGGTAAGACGAGCTACGGGCGTCGCGATTTGCGCCTTGAGGCCGAAGACGCCGAATCGCTGCGAACGCTGCTTCCTGGCATGAATCCCAAATCGATTTGCGGCAAGGCGCCGCAGACTGTAAGCCATATGGATGGTCTACGTTTGGCATTCGAGGATGACACCTGGCTGTTGATCCGCCCCAGCGGGACCGAACCGGTGGTTCGTGTATACGCCGAGGGGTTCTCGGTGGAGGAGCGCGATGAGTTGCTCGATGCCGGCTGTGCCTTGGCTAAGGGAGCCTATCAGCTTTAGCCATATGACGCTTCACTATAAAGAGGTCCTCGGCGAGTGGTGGAGAACGGCCGGCAAACGTAAGCTGAGTATTAAAATGTGTAGGAAATGTGTACGCACAGATTCCCGCCCGCGGGGGGCCCTCCGGTCTGGCAATATATCTCCTTGCCGCGCGGCCCGGTCGAACCGGATCAG
>CABRZJ010000094.1:0-5619 GCA_902475425.1 uncultured Collinsella sp. | reverse complement strand
ACGAGATCGGTCAGCCGCTCAAGCCCGTGCTGCGCGTGGCGAGCGACATCGACCTTCAGCTTGCTGACGACCTGGCCATCCAGGGCGACGAGGCCATGGTCGACTTCCGTCGCCTGGTCAAGGAGCTCGACCTCGAGATGAAGCCGGTTGGCGTCGAGTACCTGTTTGGCGGCGAGAAGGCCGTGTTCTACTTTGCGGCAGAGGAGCGCGTCGATTTTCGCCAGCTCGTCAAGGACCTGTCCTCGACGCTGCATATTCGCGTCGACATGCGCCAGATCGGCGTGCGCGACGAGACCCGCCTGGTGGGCGGCTATGCCCAGTGCGGCCAAGAGCTCTGCTGCACGCGCTTTGGCGGACAGTTTGAGCCCGTCTCGATTCGCATGGCAAAAGAGCAGGACCTGCCGCTCAACTCGTCCAAGATCAGCGGCGTTTGCGGCCGCCTGATGTGCTGTCTGCGTTATGAGTTCGAGGCGTACAAGGACTTTAAGAGCCGTGCGCCCAAAAAGAAGACGCTCATCGATACGCCGCTTGGCAAGGCGCGTATTCAGGAATATGACACGCCGCGTGAGCAGCTGGTGCTGCGCCTGGAGAACGGCAAGGTCTTTAAGGTCAACCTGGCCGATATGACCTGCACCGAGGGCTGCAAAAAGAAGGCCGCCGAGCAGGGCTGCAACTGCCGCCCCGACTGCGTGACGCGCGACGTGCTCGAGCGCATCGAGTCGCCCGAGATGCGCCTGGCGCTCATGGAGCTCGACCGCGAGAACGGCGTCGACGTGGGCGATGGTCTGTCGAGTGCCGACCGTCTGGCCGGCACGTCGATGCCCAAGCGCCGTCGTCGCGATGCCGATTCCGATGCTCGCGCTGCTCAGAACCAGGGCGAGGGCCGTGGCCGCGGGAAAGGCCGCGGCAAGGTCGAGGCTCCCGAGGTCGAGGAGGCTGCCGGTGGCCGTCGCCGCCGCAAACGCGCGGGCTCGGGCGATGCCGGCGAGGCCGCAGCCGCGAGCAAGAACGCTTCCCGCGAGCGCGAGGCTCAACAACCCCAGCAGCAAAACCGCGGCGGTGGCATGAACCCCACACGTCGCCGCCGCCGTCATCTGTCGAGCGAGGAGCGCGAGGACGCCTTCCGCGCCGCAGCTGCTCGCGAGGCTGGTGCCGCTTCCAAGGGCCCCTCGGCCTCCGATGCGCCTGCCGACAAGGGCGGCAAGTCACGTGGCGAGGAGGAGCGCGCGCCGCGTCCGCGCCGTCGCCATTCCTCGGGCGCGCAGCAGAAGCCCTCAGTGCCCTCCGTGGCCGATCAGGTCTCGGATGGCGAGGTCAAGGTCACGCGCCGTCGTCCCGGAGATGGCGGGGGAGCGGCTGCCAAGGCTTCGCGTGGCGCCGCTCGCGACGAGCGCGAGCCGCGCGAGGATCGCGGTGGCGAGGGCTCGGCCGACCAGGGTCAAAAGCGCCGTCGCCGTCGCCGTTCCCGCAAGCCGCGCCAGGATGGTGGCGAGGGCTCGACCCCGTCTTCGTCCGCACCACAACCGCCCGCCGGCGAATAACGCCCGCGAGCGGATTTAACCCGCCTTGCCCCGAGCGCATCGGGGTATCATAGCGCCGAATCAACAACCCTCCCTGCGATCGAGCGTAGGGAGGGTTGTGTCTTGAAGAGCCATCTGAACATATTTAGCCGTCTGCAGAGTGCCGGTGCCCTACCGTTTGCGGACGAATTGCTACCGTTTGCCGAGCGCGCGACGTACGAGGCGCTCGAGGCATTGTCGCCAACACGATGTGCCGGCTGCGAACGCGCCGATGCGCTTATTTGCCAAGACTGCCTGGCCGCGCTCACGCTCATCGACCCACGTCATAGCTGTACCCGATGCGGCGCCCCGTTTGGGGATTTGCTGTGCACTGAGTGTTCGGTCGAGGGCACGTCCTCGGCAATGGCGGAGGCGCTCGACCGCTGCCTGGCGTGCGCCGTCTATGCGCATCCGCTGCCGCGCATCATTAAAGCGTACAAGGATGCGGGCGAGCGACGTCTGGCTCCGTATCTGGCGGAGCTGCTCTACGACACCGCCCTGCATGCCCAGGTCGTAGCGCCCGATCGCTACGGAGGCGTGCTGTCCGGTGCGGATGCGGTGGTGTTTGTGCCTGCGACGGCGGCAGCGTTTCGGCGGCGTGGTTTTGATCATATGGAGGCTATTGCGCGCCCATTTTGCGAGCTGTCGGGTGTTCCCCTGCTCGATGCTCTCGTCAAGTACGGGCATGGCGACCAGCGCGAACTCGGTCGTGAGGAGCGCCGCGAGCGTGCCCGAGGCATGTACGAGACGGTTGAGGACGTGCAGGGCAAGCGCCTGCTGCTTATCGACGACGTTATCACTACGGGTGCGACGATGGCCGCGGCTTCGGCGGAACTCAAGCGCGCCGGCGCTGCGGCCGTTGATGGCCTCGCTATCGCACGCGTTTGGTAGGGGTGGTTCAGATGGCAATAAAGATCGGGCAGCGTGGCAAGCCTGCAAGCGAGCAGCTGGCTGCTTCCGTAATTTTGACGGGTGCCTCGGCGCTGCGCATGATGCGCGCCGAGCGCCGGCAGATGGGCTACATAAGCTGGAAGGACCTTAATCCCGATGAAGAGCGCCGTGTGCTGCGCACGTCGTCGCCCTCGACCGAGGACATCTATCTTCCCGATTTGGTGCGGATCGGGGCCGTGAGCGGCGAGGTCCAAGAAGACCTGTGTCTACTGGTGGGGTCGGCGAAACAGCGTCGCCGCATGCCTGGTGCAAGCTGGTCCGTTTGTTCTGTAGGTCTGCCGGTTGGTTCGATTCTGGAGGTGGAGCCGGGGGTGTACAGCTTGTCTCCCGAGGCCCTCTGCGTAGCCGTTGCGCGCGAGGTCGGCTGCATCCAGGCATTTGCCCTGGCCCAGGAGCTGTGCTCTAAGATTTCACTGAGCGATCGCGGGCAGTATCTGCCCCCTTACAGCTCGCCTACCGTGAACAGGCTTGCAAAGGATAAGGACCAGCCGTCAGATGTGGGCTACTTTGAGGTCGAGCCAGTGCTGACGCCCGATCGCCTGGCAGATTACCTTGCGGCATGCAAGGGGAGCGCGGCCAAGCAGCTGCGGCGGCTGTGCCCCTTTCTGTCGGAAAACCTGCGCTCACCCATGGAATGCATCATGCTTGCCATGTTTTCGCTTCCGTTTTCTTATGGCGGATTTGCCTGCGGTCCCTTTAAGACCGACTACAAGATTGAGTTCGATGACCGCGCGCAGGCAATCTCGGGGATGCCGCATGCAGTTTGCGATGCGTATCAGGAAGCAGCCCGGTTTGACCTGGAATACAACGGTGAGCTGGGCCATTCCTCTCGGAGGGGACGTATCCATGATGAAAAGCGCAACACGGGCTTGATTACTATGGGAATCGAGGTCGCGACGGTCAATAACGAGATACTCTGCGACATGGAAGCGATGGAAGCGCTCGCATGGCGCATCCACCAGCGTATGGGTAAGCGATATCAGAATCGCGTAGAGGCTCGCCGAAAGAGGCAAGATGCTCTGCTGAATACGCTCCGAGCGTGCTTTGGGCTCAAGCCAGCGTAAAACTATGGCTTTATAGGGGGTCTGTTTATATGCTCTGTGCAAAAAACGGCAAATATGAGTACTGTTACTAGATTAGTGACAGCAAAAACAAAGAAACTTGGGCCGAAAATCTGGATTCAGCGAAGAGATAGTAAACGAATGTGGAATATCTTGGCGCCAAGCAGGCTGTGCGGAACTCAAAAAGGGCTCGTGAGGCGGTAATACTCTGCTACTAAATTGGTAACAGTACTCATATTTGCCGTTTTTTGCACACGGCACCCTGAGACGGGTGCCCCGGAGCTCCCCGTGGGGGAGCTCCGGGCTTCATGGGGGCACGAATGATCCGTCCTGACCTGCGAAATCTGTACTCGCGATGCGAATAACGCCCCTAACCTTAAACTTTAGCTTGAACTTAGCTATAATGCGCTTCGTTCCTACCAGGCTGTGGTTGCGGACGGACGAAATGCCCGTCCTAGTCCAAGACAGACGCGGTCAAAGGGATCCACGTAAGCGACCGCGTGCGCGCGGCGCGATCATGGCGCGTCCTAGATGTAAGCCGCACCGTCCGTTCTACTTTCTTTGGGGCAATACCGCCTCGCGGGCGAGCGGGTCAGTCGTGAAGGTGGCTGCGGCCTCCCGAGCAAACACCCCGGTGCGCAAGTGTGGGGTCAAATACCAGGTCAGCTGGTGGGAACAACCTGATATTCCGCGCAACGCACGGATTGTATACGACACAGAAGGCAGGGTAGTGGACATGGTGAGGGGCAGCTTGATGCACGCGGCTCGGTTAGGTGCTGGGACCGCAGCGGTCATCGCCGTTTTGGGCCTGAGCGGATGCGCGTTCAACCCGCTGTCTACGTTCACGACTCCCACGATCGACCAGATCGAGTACGAGACCGTCACGCCGGCGGTGTCGGACGATGCCCTGGTCACTCCCGGAACCCTGACGGTCGCCCTCGATACGTCCGACGCACCGCAGGCCATGCAGGATGCCGACGGAAACCTCACGGGCTATGCGGTCGATGCCGCTCGTGCCCTTGCATGCCGCATGGGTCTCAAGGTCGCCTTTGTCGATGCGTCCTCGGCCGATTCCGCGCTCAGCGATAAAAAGGCCGACATCTTTATTGGCGACATCAAGTCTGCGGGCGGCGACATCAGCTCGCTTGGCACCTGTCTGTACGACGCCCCCGCCGTATTCGGCAAGAGCAGTGACGGCGAGTCGCTGAGCGTTTCCACCGAAACGCTTAACACCGCTACCCTGGGCGTTCAGACCTCCTCGGCCTCGCAGGAGGCGCTCGCCAAGCAAAGCATCACCGCCAACCAAAAGACCTTCTCCAACATCAATGAGTGCTTTGAGGCGCTCGAGTCGGGCGAGGTCGATTACGTGATCTGTGATTCCACGGCTGGTGGCTACCTCGCGCGTCTGATGAGCCAGATCTCCTATGTCGGCACGCTCGAGGCACCCTCCACGCTTGGCGTCGCAGGCCTTAGCTCTAACGATGAGCTGTGCCGTGCCGTGAGTGATGCCCTCGACGGCATCACGGTCGACGGCACGCTCGAGGCGGTCCACTGCGTCTGGTACGGACAGATGCCCTATGACCTTACCGCCAAGACTGTTTCGGGGGCCAATGTGCAGGCATCCGACTCCACGTCCAACGAGACCGAGTCCTCCGATGGCGACGCCTCCGATAACAACGGCGACAGTCCGTCGTCTAGCCAGGAGGGCGCCATCACCGACGATGACATCAACAAGCTCAATAGCTAGTTATTGGTAGGGGTGGCGCCTGCCACACGCTGAACAAGGCACTTCTTCACGGTTTCAACACGCATAGCCGGGTCTCCCTAATAGGGGAGCCCGGCTTTTCTATTTTGGTAAAAACTGCAGGTAAAAGCTGATTTCCAGGAGAAAAACTAGCTTTGCCGACGCCTTCCTATAGCGCACTTTGCCACGGAAAAGTGCGAGACTTCGGTATGCGGTATCAAGCAGTCGTTATTCGGGTCTTTGGGAAATCGCGTGATTAAATGCACGGCAATGGGTACATAGCCAGTACAGTAAGTCCCCGAGG